>JAJFUY010000372.1 GCA_021372185.1 Chlamydiales bacterium
CAAAACCTGCTTTTTCAAATATTCTAATTGAGGCAGTATTCTGGGGGCGAATATCGGCATACAGCTTATTATAGCCCTTGCCTTTGGCATACTCTAAGATTTGCAAGATCACTCTATACCCTACACCCTTGCCTCTAGAATCGGGTGATACCACAATTGATATATAGGCAGATGTAGCTTCTTTTGCTTTATTAAAGCCTACAAAGGCTACAGGAGTACCATCTAGTAGCGCAAACACTGGAGGAAGATCTCCAAGTTCAAAATACCGTGTAGAAAATAGCTGCCAAAATTCCTCTTCATCCATTAGATGCGTGTGTACTGACATGCTTCTGGCATGTGCGTCAGATCGCCATGAGGCAAGTAATTTAGCATTTTCTTTTGTTTGTTCTACCGGCACAAGTTGTATTTGCATAATTACACGGTTTTATGTGGCACATGAGCATTGATAGCATGCCATGAGGGGTTATTTGCCAATAGAGTCATAATATCGGCTCTTGTAAATTCTGGATTTGTTGGGTAGAGCGCATCCAGGATATGCTTTATTAGCACAAAATCTTCTTCAGTATCTACTGTGAGCCTATATTGAGATTCATTTTTAGTCTGCTGGAGATTTGCAAGCCTAAAAACTTCTGGTTGTTTCCAAATATAGGGCGTTACATGCTCTTTATCTATAGCACTTGTAGCCTCAAAAAAGGCTTTTTCTAAGGCAGAGGTGCGGAAAATTTCAAAATCCATTCCAAGAGGATAGGTCCTCTCGTGGCATATTGAAAGATAGTCCAGAGTTTCATAATGCTCACTAAAGCACTGTAGGCCTTTTTCTATAAGATCTGTATCTAATAAGGGACAATCTGATGTGATGCGTATGATTGCTTCAAGGCCAAAGGCGTCGGCTGCTGCCTTATAGCGGCTTAGCACGTCATCAACACTGCCTCTAATGCAGTGTAGACCCTCAAGGTTACACCAATCTAATATGGCATCATCTTGGCTAAGTGTGGTAGTAGCCACACAAATGCCCTCAACGCCTTTTACACGGCGCAGGCGCTCTATCTGATAGGCTAAAAGGGTTTTGTTGTTAACTTCTTTAAAAATCTTGCCAGGAAGGCGCGTAGAGCCAAGCCGCGCCTGAACAACAATCATGGTGGGGATAAACTGAGTCTGTGTTTGGCTCTTAGAAGCACTATCTAAAAAGGTACGCATAGATCAGAAGGTACCTTCTAATCTAATTATTAAGCAGCTCTTTTTTTAGTTGTTTTTGAGTCACGTAGAAGTGCGCGACGTTTACCTTCTGCAGTTTGAACTCTTTTAGGAGCTGCAATTTTTTCTACTTTCTTTTGTTTTTCTTCGGTTTTAGTTTCTTTCATATTACTTTCACCCATTTTATTATTAATAAAGGCATATAATACTAAATTATTTATATTAAGTAAATAAAAAAGTGTGTAATTGTACACAAATGTTCATATCTGGTATGAATGCTCGTTATGAATGAAATTACCCGATTACTCTTCTCTTGGGATACTGCGGCAAAAAAAGCCGGGCTTGAAGATGCTCCTGCTACCTCTCAAAGTGTTATAAAAAGCCTTTATATTACGTCAGTGAACCACCAACTATCTTTTGTAGAGCGCCCTCAAAAAAAGAACTTTTTTGCGCATCTTTTTGAACAAAAAAATGAATCATTCCCAGTCAAAATAGCCAAATTACAAAATATATTGCTGTTAGCACAGTCTGGGCCTCTTAGCGACACACAAAGAGCTCAATGTGAAACTCTAGAAGAACGAATTAACGCCATGGGCCGCTATGTTTTTGCAAAACGCGCGTCAAAATCACTCTTTGCTCCCAAACTCGGCGCCTATCAAATACGCCTATTTACTCTTACCAATCAGCTTATTGCGCCTGATGAATGTAAACGCGATTTACCAAACCCAGGCAACACTCTCTGCTGGCTCAATGCTTCAATCAAATTTATGGCAGCGTGTGTTAGCTATGATGCTCATTTTACCACCAAAGGTTCAACAGCTGAGCAAGAAGAATTACGTAAATGCCTATTTCACCTAATAGAAGCGTTAAGAAAAAACTGGGATCAGCGCCTTGTAAATGCCCTCTACAATGAGCTTGTAGTCGTTTTACAAAAGGGTGCTTTTGCAGATTTCTTTGGCGATATTCAAGATGCTGATGAATTTATTGTACGTCTAGGCCAGTATTTGCCGGCACAAGATCGTCCTACAATAACCATGGCAAAACTCTATAAAAGTTTTGATGATACGGTCTGGAAACCAGGCAGAGTTGATATAGTCCCAAAACTTGAAATTAGCCCAAATCAAGAAGCTGCATTTAGTCTAGAAGAGGCGTTTAGAGCAGAAGACCTCGTAGAAAACGTCAATTATTACTTTGTTGGCAATGAAGAAATAGACTACGTTGACCCCAAAAACTTTACAGAATATCACGTACTACTCTCAACGCCCACTCACCTAGAAATTATGATAAAGCGCGGCATCAGCTACGATAGAGCGCTAAAAGCCGGCAGTGTAAGTAGGTCAAAGGTCATTTTAAGTGATTCAGGCACCCTTACACTAAAACAGTACTCCAAAATTACCAAAATTATTGGAGGTAAAGAGTATATAGTTGGTGCTAAAGAAGAAAAACCTCAACGTTTTCGCGCAGTAGCCGCTATTGAGCGCATTACCCCGCCAAACAGCCGAGATGGCCACTTTATTACCCATACAAGGGCCAAAAATGGCCAAATTAGTACCCATAAAGACTCTAAGGTTATCTCTAACCTTACAGAGGCTGTATGGGAAAATGCCTACTACCTCATGCTAGAAAAAACCAATTAAATAATTAATTATGTATAATGGGGTCAGAGTCTCTTATAAAGGAGTTTCTGCCATGACACAAATAGGCCCAAAACAGCCAATTAGCCATCAGCATGATGAGGTCAAATCCCCTCCAAAAACGACCAATAGACCCCAATCTCTTGCCGTAGACGTAACTATCGAGGAAATTGCCAGTTTTATCATACCGGCAGCGCCTGGGCCTATCCCATTAGACAAAGCCGATATCAGAATGAATGCCCAATTAAAGAAAACCCACGAAAACTGGGCAAAAGGCCCAAAAACGACATTTGCTGAACAGATTGAGCAAAAAGCCACCTTTTTTGCCCAGCGCCGCATAGAAAACTACACCTTTGATGCCTCAGGCAACATGATAGCCAAACAAAATACCCCAGAAAAAGAGTCAGTAACCGCATCCAAAGAGCATAAATCAACCAAAAGTGCTCAAAAAATAATCGTAGACACAACAAGCATCAAAAAAACTGTGCAAGCTGTAGATACTCTAGCAGGAAGAAACAGCATACATTCCCCTCGTGGGCCCTATAGCAAAGGCACCGAAAACCAAAAAATCGAGCAACAACTAGAGACCGAAAGACAAGAAGCCTCCGACAAAAGCCGCATTCGCGCCAAAAAAACCGAAATCGAAAAAGGTAAAGATCTGACGAGAGAAAACCGCATCGAACGCCACAGACCTGTGTCGTAACGGAAGATTCAACGCAAAATCGCAAAATAGCTGCAAAAAACGCTAAAAAAATTCAATTAAGGATTTCAACTTGTATTTTTTGCGCTTTTTGTTTTTTTTAGCGATTTTGCGTTGAAAATTTCATTATTTCAAAACACTAACGCAATAAAATACCATCACAACTACTTCTTATGCTCCTGGATTTTAACTTTCCCTACGCCGCTATCCTTAAAAAAGGCTTTTAAGGCTACTGCGTGGGCTTTTGTGGGGTGGTAGTGGCCGCTTGAGAGCTTTATTTTTGAGAGCTTTTTCTTGCGTATCTCAAATACTCCAGGACATAAAACCGGAGCACCGGCTGAAAATGACGTATGCTGGAATTTACCCTTTTTCTTAATGCCGGCATATAACACTGCTTTGTCGTTTACGCGTGCAAGCGTAAACATATACTCGCCGTTTCGTAATGTTTTATTGCCAATTTTGGGATAGCCGTGTGAGAATTTGACCTTATATTTCTTAAGAGAATCATCTGCCAAATAGTGTACGCGATTTTTTTTGAGCTGCTGGACTTCATCATAATCAACATGAGCACCTATATAGTCCTGAAGAGACTTTTTGGTGTTGCTATTGTTCCACTCATCAAAAATACTACGAGCAAGCACTTCAAACGGATAGGGATGGTAAATCTTTTTGGTTTTCTTATCTAAAAGACCGGCAGTTTCCATAGCATAGGATCTTCTTGCCACGCATAGATCTGATTTCGTGATAAGCCGTCTTCTAAATGTTTCTAACGCTTTACGATGCGTTTTACCCCACACTCGGATAGAAAGTTCATTAAAGGCTGCTCCCGCAAGCATCCAGACATTGCTGTTCTGAATTTCTTTATGTGCAAGTACATTTTTGAGAATTCCTACTATCTTCCCATCTTTCAAACTTTTCAGCTTTTTAGCCACAGATGTAGCAGAATAACTTTTAGAATTATGCACAGTTTTTAATAAAGCAGTAGAGCTTACCTTCATACACGCCACGTAGATTTAATTTTAAGCCACATCTACACGATTAAGTATTTTTTGACTACAACTTATCGGTGCGCTTCAATTTCTATTTTGGAGAATCCAACAGGCCCTAAGTTCTTTGGGTCTTTAAGGTAGTTGGCAAGAGAGAGTGAATGCCAACGCTCGGGATGATAATGGCCACTAGAAAGTCGTATGTGGACCAGTTTATTGTTAACGATTGTAAATTTACCGGCACACTCTAATGGCGCACCGAGTGAAAATGAGGTGTGCTGAAAGCGTCCCTTATCTTTTATGCCAGCATAGAGCATGGGGAATCCTTGCTCTTTGGTAAAAACAAAGATATATTCCCCGTCTTCTAAATGCGACCCATTTATTTTAGGAAGGCCATTTTCAAAGTGTACAGCGTAATTCAAAAGCTTTTTTTCTGAGAGGTATTTTACTTTTTTAGTTTTTAGTTCATCTATGAGGCTTTTATCTACATGCTGTGTAACATAATTCTGAAAAGAAATATCATGTTCACTTTTATGCCACTGTTTAACAATTTTTTTGGCCACCCCCTCCCGAGGATAAAAATGATAAATTTTTTTAGCTTTTTTATCCAAAACCCCTGCCGTCTCAAAGCCATACGTGCACTGGGAAACGCAAAGTTTTGATTTGCTAATTATTGAGCGTCTTAAAAATTCAAGTTCTTCAAGATGCGTTTTTCCCCAAACACGAATAGTAAGTTCATTCAACGCAAGGCCTGCCAGCTTCCAGCAGTCACGAGAGGCACCATCTTCTGCTCGTAAAGCCTTTTGTATCAACGACACAATTTTCTGATCAGTAAGTGATTTAAGCTTTTTACAAAGCTTTTTTGTAGATACAGAAGCAGAACTTGATTTAGTAGATACAATAGGCGCAATCTTCATGTATACTCTTATTATTAAATATAATTTTATATATACATAAGTTTTTATTTTCTTTTAATAAAAAATGTTAATCTGATACTATTTTAAACATGTTTAATAATTTTATTGACCTATCACCACTAAAAAATAAAAACTTTAGACGCCTCTTCCTAGGTCAGCTTATTTCTGCCTTTGGCTCACAGCTAACGGCGGTGATTATCCCCTTCCAGGTATATTTTTTAAGTAAATCTGTGTTGTGGACAGGGCTTGTAAGCGGTGTAGAATTTTTATTTTTGTTTATTTCTAGCCTCATTGGCGGCGTCTTTGCTGATAAGTTTGATAAAAGGCGCGTGCTACTTTATGCCGAAGCTATTTTATGCGTGATTCCCCTACTTTTGGCCCTCAATGCCTCACTTGAAAGCCCAAGCTTAGTCGCTATATTTTTATTGGCGGGTATCTCTTCTTTTATGAACGGCCTGCACCGCCCGGCGCTAGAAGCCCTAACTCCTCGCTTAGTAGCACCAGAAGATATAGCCAAAGTCTCGGCGTTATCTCCCATGCGCCATATTCTCACTACAATTTTAAGCCCCCTTATTGGCGGCGTGCTCATTGTCACTATTGGGCCGGCAACTACCTACTGCATTGACGCAATTACATTTTTGATTTCGTTTCTCTTTCTCTTAAGCATCAAATATAAGGGCGTCTCTCATGAGAAGTCACAAAAAGTAACCCTCAAAAGCTTTTTTGGAGAACTTGTAGAAGGTAAACGCTTTTTACAAACAAGACCCGACATACTAGGAAGCTACGTAAATGACTTTGTCGCCATGGTGTTTTGTAACCCAGTAGCGCTCTTTCCGGCATTAGCCGTGGCCTTTGACCAGCTAGGATCTGTAGGTTTATTGTATGCCCTCCCATCAATTGGTGCATTTATAATGACACTTTTTTCTCGCTGGACCTTGAGCATAAAACGCTGCGGCCTATTTGTAGTCTTAGCTGCAAGCAGCTGGGCGCTATCCATGCTGTGGGTGGGCCTATCTCCCAACTTTACCTGCATACTTATCGGCCTCTTAGCAGCCGGCTGCTTTGACATGATGAGCGGCGTCTTCCGCACCACAATCTGGAATGAAACTATACCCGAAACAGTACGCGGCCGCATGGCCGGCTTTGAAATGCTGAGCTACTTGAGCGGCCCTCTGCTTGGCAACGCCCTGCTCGGCATGCTAGCCGAATCATTTGGCATCCAACTATCCCTCACAATCGGCGCCTCCATCGCCCTAATCAGCCTAGCAATCTTCAACCTCGCTCGCCCCCAGCTCTGGCACTTCCACCGCAACATAGTAACAGATCAAGCCTAAACTCATTTCTTTTTAATTCATACTCTGATACATTACATCACAATAGAAAGAATAGTTACGATTATTATTAAATTGAGGGGCTATATGGCACAGGGCGTTTTAATGAGAAATTCTTGA
>JAJFUY010000373.1 GCA_021372185.1 Chlamydiales bacterium
GGTAGCTTGCATGCGATAAGGCTTCTGCCACAAGTGACTGGCGTTTTAACACAGAAAATGTGCCTACAAATGCCGCAACAAGACACATGAGCATAGAGCCAATCGTAGGTGCTGCAAGTATTGGATCAGTAAAATATTCAATCATTCTTTCCCTGAGGCGATACTCGATGAGCGTTTCATGGCCTCATCCATAATAGCAAAATTTTTCTGATAAGTTGTTTCGATAGTAGGTGGAGTAAATGTCTCTTTAGTTGGCCCTACGGCAATAAGACGCACGTTGAGCATAAGTACCCAAGAAAAATATTCAGCGACTCTATTTAGGTCGTGATGGACCATGAGCACTGTTTTGTTTTGTTTTACTAAGTCTGTAAGTAAGCCAATCACAATTTCTTCTGTAGTATGGTCAACCCCCGCTAGTGGCTCATCAAGAAAATAGATATCAGCATCCTGCATTAAGGCTCGAGCCAAAAATGCTCGTTGCTGCTGGCCGCCTGACAGCTGGCTTATCTGCCTGTCAGCATATTCTAAAATTCCAACTTTTTCTAGACATGCATCACAAAGCTCACGATCTTTTTTAGAAATTGGCATCATAAATCGCTGCCTTGCATAGCTTCCCATAAGCACGAGCTGCCGCACTGTAATAGGAAAATCCCAGTCTACAGCTTCTCGTTGAGGGACATACGCTATATGATTTCTCATCTGATTTAAAGGCTTTCCCTCTACCCATACAGAACCAGAAATGGTAGGTATTAACCCAAGAATTCCTTTAAGCAACGTACTTTTGCCGGCGCCATTGGGTCCAAGTACACCCACAAAAGTGCCTCGAGGAATACGTAAATCAATATCCCATAAAACAGGTGCATCATGATAATGCACTGTGAGACCGTTTACTTTTAACGCACAATTAGTCATGAGATAATCCTTTGGCAATTGTCTCAGCATCATACTGCAACATGCCAACATAGGTATCAGCTTGAGACCCCTTAGGGCCCATAGCATCTACATACAGCGGATCTTTATCTACACGAACTGTATGGCCTTTTTTTAAGGCGGCATCAATAAGCTTTTTAAGTGAGTCTCGGCTTACATTAGATTCAGCAAAGAGGACTTTCACGTTATAAGCTACAATATGATCTACAAGTCTTTGAATATCGACAGTGCTTAACTGGCTATCAGGAGCTAACCCCTCAGGTGCCATGGAACGAATCATCCAGGTATTATTTTCTCGCTCCTCTTCTGTGGCTAAATATGCCCGTACAAAATAGTTAAATGCCTCATGAGCCGATACTAAATACCGTGATGATAGTGGTATTGTAGAAATACGTGTGAGTATCCCCTCATGTACCTCTTGAAGGTTGCCATGAGTTTTTTTACTATTGCTCTCAAAACTGTCAGTTAAATCAGGCCGCCCATCTATCAATTTTTGAGCAATAAAAGGCACAGAAGCCGCCCACAAAGAGACATCCATCCAAATATGCGGGTCAACACTGCCATTATACGTGATTATATTTTGAGGGTGCTTTTCCGCTAAAAAATCACCTATAGAAAATGCCTTGGGGCTATCTGTTAAGCTTTCAGCTAAACTTGGCCCATGCTCTAATCCAAGACCGCTATAAAAAATTAAATCAGCACGAGCTAATTTTTCATCATCACCTTTGACAAGCTGGTATGAATGGGGGTCGCTTTCACCTTGAATAAGTGTGAGGCAATCAATATGCTCTTTGCCTATTTCCTGAACAAGGTCTGCAATCATAGAAGTAGTACAAAGCACTTTTACTTTGCCGTTTTTATGCATCCATTGCTGTAGTGGTGTTTTCTTTAACTCAGAGTGTGATTGTCCACAGCTAGCTGTAAGCAAAAGTAGCGCCCCTAAAAGCAACGATTGTAATCTTAAAAAATTCATCAAACTCTCTCTTAGATAGTTTCTCACAAGGCTTTATGTAGAGTATTCTACACATTTGGACATTTCTGAAGTAATAAAACAATTACGATTGACAATTAACCATTAAATGCTAATAAATATCCCCAAATCACGAAATCTGCACCCCAGATTACGTTAAAGAGTTTACTTAACACAATAAAAAAGGGACATTCCATGTCATTTACTCAAGAGCAAATGGTTGCAACGTCAAGTCGCGATCTAGAAGATCTTATTGGCAAAGCAATTAAAAAAATCGGTGGAAGAAAAGAAAACGATCTTTGCCGCTATCTTCCAATGACATCAGGTGGCTACATGCATCACTTCACTCTTCGCAAAATGAAGACACAGCTTCCTGAAAAACTTACTGAAATGATCAAAACATTTATCACAAATGCAGAGCGCCCTGTAACAGTAGCTCCAAAGCAAAGAGCCGCTCGTGGTTCACGCAAGAAAAAAGATCACATCGTTCTTACAAAAACTGACATCGATCACATCTTGCAAGTTGCCCGCTCAGCTGGCGACAAAGACCTTATCCGTAAGCTTACTCCAAAAAAAGATCTACGCACTATTAAGCGCGAACTAATCTCATCAATTCGCCACGGCCGAGTTGAACAAGAGCTATGGAACACCTATTCTGAAGTTACGACTCACAACCTGTAACAACCAAATAGCAAGCCGATATTTTGTATCGGCTTGCCCCCTTTTTACATAAAATGAAAAACGAAATACCATACATACGAACAGGAATAGGCCAAAAATCTCACCGATTTTTACCACCAGATTCTACTAAGCCTTGCGTTATTGCAGGTATTATTTTTGCTGACACTCCTGGCTTTCAGTCTCGCTCTGATGGAGATGTAGTCTTTGGCGCTCTTTGCAACGCCATTTCATCGCTCACAGGCGTACCTATCTTAAGCGAAATAGCCCTCAAGCTACGTACACGAGACGGCATCACAGATAGCGAAGTATACGTAAAAGAAGCCGTAAAGACGCTGAAAAGCCAAAAAATTACCCACGTAGCCATATCTCTAGAGGCAAAACGCCCCTACTTCCAAGACCACCTACCAGAAATGAAAAAAAGAATAGCCCAGGCCCTATCCATCCAGCCCCACCAAGTAGGCATCACAGCCATAAGCGGTGCTGGCTTAACAGACTGCGGCTGCGGCGACGGCGTCTCCTGCACGGTAATCCTCACCACTAGCGATCCCACAGGGCTACCTAGCAGCACATTATTTTAAGAGAAAATTAATATTTTTTTAGTTTTCTCTTGTTTTCCTCTGCGCTCTCTGTATTTTCTCTGCGGTAAAAATAAAAATCACACACGCTTTCTAAGATAGATTTATGCTTAAGAGTTATTCTAGGAAATGGTTTAGGAAAAAATACATTTTTTACCGCAGAGAAAATTCAGAGAGCGCGGAGGAATACAAAATACAAAAAAAACAAGAGAGAAAATTAAAGTTTTTCTCATTCATCTCGAGATCTCTGTGGTGAAAAAATTAGTAGACGTCGCGAAGGTAGCGTTTTTGTTTGCGCAGGTCCGTTATGAAGTGCCTTGCGGACTCATCAGACAAGTTTAGAGCCTCTTTGACAATATTTTGAAGGCAGAGGTCGACGTCTTTTGCCATGCGGCTTGCGTCGCCGCAGACGTAGATGTGTGCGCCGTCTTGTATCCATTGCCACACTTGGGCTCTATGCTCCCATAGGCGATTTTGAACGTAAATTTTTTCTTCTTGGTCGCGTGAAAAGGCTTCCGTTACAATGAGGCTTTTTTTATTGATAAGCTCTTGCCAGAAGTCTTCATAAAAATAGTCACAATCTTTATTGCGCTCGCCAAAGAAGAGCCAGTTTTGGGATGTGTTTTCTTTTTTGAACCGCTCTTGCATAAACGCTCTAAATGGAGCCACGCCCGTGCCTGGGCCAATCATAATTACAGGGACATTGTCATCATGAGGAAGCAAGAAATCTTTTGTTTGCTGTACGTATACAGGAACGGGTTCAGTTAGCTCTTTAACCATATCGCATAAAAAGTGCGAGGCTACCCCTAAGCGTTTTTTGCCATTAATTTCGTATCTGACACGTGATACCGTAAAATGCACCTCATCAGGGTTTACAGCTTGTGATGATGCTATAGAATAGAGTCTTGGTAAGAGGGGCCCCAAGTTTTGTACAAGGTCTTGCGCACTTAAATGCGCCTCTGGGTGCCCTTGCAAAACCTCTAGCACGTTATGAGTCTGTAAAAATTGCTGAAACTGCTCGTCATTTTCAGGCTTGAGTAAGGCATCCAAATGGGTTGCCTTACGTACTACAAGCTCTTGTATGAGCTTTCTTGTGGGGACTGATAAGTTTGCCTTACGGCGTAAATATTCCCCAACAGAATAGGGCTCTTGCGTCCTGGGATCTTTTACTTCCTCATCTGTTGAAAACTTGCAAAACGCTAAAATAGCCGCAACAAGCTCTTTATCATTATCAGGACAAATACCCATACTATCACCTGGGCGATAGCTAATATCTGATCCTTTAATGCTCAAAGCAACATGCCATGTTTCTTTTGTCGACCCCGTTTTATTTAAACGGTGACGAGACAAAAGATAGGCTGAAAATGGACTCGTACGGCTATAAAGCGTCATACTATTCTAGTTCTGCAAGTGTTGTGGTGGGAATACTTCCAGAATCAAAACCCTTTTTAAGAAGGTCAGTTTTCTTAGAAGAGAGACCACCATTAAAATCCATAGATTGCAGTAAGCGCACGCGCATTCTGTCTTTACCTAACAGGTCTACAGAATCAAATAAAGGCAATCCATGGCGCTTACCCATCATACAAGCAAATAAGAGAGGCATAATAACTTTCTTATGGTTTACACCAAAAAGCTCAGCTATTCGTCTTGAAGCTTCATTTAAACCACTTCCTGACCAGCTTTCAGTCCTATCTAATTCCCAAATAATCGACTGGTAAATTGCCGCAATCTTAGGCTTACTTACGCCCGCTATTTCAAACAGTTCTGCGGTGTAAGGCAGGTGGTTTATAAATAAAAAGTCTGAGAGCTCCATGAAGTCGCCAAAGTTTTTCATACGCGAGTGCGCAAGAGGCATCAATCGATTCATAAATTCGTCGCTAAAGCTCCACTGTTTTAAGCGGTCCCATAGCTTCTCTTGCGGGATATGCTGGATGATATACTGCTGATTAATCCAATCAAGCTTAGTAATATCAAAAACAGCACCTGACACACCAATACGCTTAGGGTCAAATTCTTTGATAATTTCATCTAGCTGGTAAATTTCACGGCCATCAGTTGAACTATAGCCCATAAGCGTCAAAAAGTTTACAAATGCCTCAGGAAGGTATCCACTATCACGATAGTAGAAAATAGAAGTTGGGTTTTTACGCTTAGAAAGCTTTTTACCATCTCTTCCTAGTAGTAACGGCATATGCATAAACACTGGCGGCGTCCAGCCAAATACGTCGTATAAAAGTACGTGTTTAGGAGTTGAGCTAATCCACTCATCGCCACGAATAACGTGCGTGATGCCCATAAGGTGGTCATCAACTACGTTTGCTAAGTGATATGTAGGAAAGCCGTCAGACTTCATCAACACCTGGTCATCGATATCTGCATAAGGAAAGCTAATACGCCCCTTGATAGCATCTTCAAAGACACATTCACCTGATAATGGTACTTTCAGGCGTATAGTAAAGGACTGACCAAGTGCTTCTCTTTCTTTAATTTCATCAGCACTTAAGTTACGATAGCGTCTATCATAGCCTAGTTTTGAGCCAGTTTTTGCTCCCACTTCGCGCATTTCTTGTAACTCTTGTGGAGTCGCAAAGCATTTATAGGCTTTACCGGCCTCTAATAACTCGTAGCAGTATTTTCTATAAATCTCTGTACGCTCAGATTGCCTGTAAGGGCCATAAGGACCTCCAACATCTGGGCCTTCATCCCAGGTAATACCTGTCCACTGTAGGGCCTTATAAATGTTTTCTTCGTACTCAGGACGGCTTCTCGAGCGGTCTGTATCTTCTATGCGCAAGATAAATTTACCACCAAAATGGCGTGCAAAGATGAGGTTAAATAGGGCCATATAGGCGGTGCCTACATGTGGATCACCTGTTGGCGAAGGGGCAATGCGTACACGTACTGTCATAAATATTCTCTTAAAAAATGAATAAAAGAGAACATAATACAGGATTTAGGCCTTTTCAGCCTGTGAAAAATGAACAGGTATAATCAGATTAGCATATTTTGTTTTAGAGTCCGTAGGACGACTGAGAGAAGCCCACTGTGACCGAAGGGAACGGTGGGACAGGATATAATAAGAAATCGAGCCCTGCAGAGGGCGATTCAATCTCGTGATGTCGAACACAGACATGGTGATTTCAATCGCCCTCTGCAGGGCTCTGATGCTTTTTACTTTTTCCCACCGTTCCCTACGGTCACGGTGGGCTTCGTTCAATCGCCCTGGTGGGCTCTAAAACAGAACACATTTTTCACAGCCTGGTTATGCTGCGGCTTTTTCTGGCTCTGTAGCTTTTTCGACACTTGGTGTTTCTACTTGGATGAGCCAAATAAAGTCTTTCATGACATTTACAGCCTCTTGCATCTGAAAATCTACCTGTACTTGAGGCTCTGTTAGTCCATTGTCTAAGTTTTTGACATTTTCCAAAAAGTTTTGAAAAAGCTTATTGTTGCTTATACGCTGCGCTGAATTTCTTTTTAGCTGTTCTAAGGGTGCTTTGAACTTCGTTATAGGCGCTTGCATGTCAAATTGGTAGAGGCGTCTAATTCTTTCACGTTGGAAGAATGGCACGTCAGATAGGCTGTCATCAAAATTTGGGCCTATAGAGTCATTCTCAAGGGGGTATTTGGCATATTCTTCGCCAACTTCCATAAACGATAGCTCACCTGGTATTACGATATCAGACTGCACACCTACTAGCTGAGGGGTTTTTCCTGACACTGTATAGTACCGCCCACGTGTGACTTTATACTCTCCATGAGGGTTTACAGCGCCATTTCCTTGGGTTGTGAGGGTAAACGTTTGAAATGACCCTTTACCATAGGTGTGATCATCGCCAATAACAATAGCTCTACCATAGTCTTGCAAGGCTTGCGCTACAATTTCGGCCGCAGAAGCACTTAAGCGGTCAACTAATACCATCAATGGCCCATCCCAAATTCTATTAGAATCTATATCTCGGATATGCTGTACGTTGCCATTTTCATCTTTTATTGATGAGACAATCCCCTTTTTAATAAAGAGTCCTACCACGTCTACAGCTTGGGTAAGAAGGCCTCCAGCATTCATACGCAAGTCTAAAATAACTCCACGCACCTTATTGTCTTTGGCAATAGCCTGATAGGCAAGGCTTAAGTCTTGACTTGATGAGCTTTCAATATCTTGGTAGAAGGAATGCAAACTAAGCAAAGCTATAACACCATCTCCAAATGGCTCTACAGACGACTGTACACGTGCTTCTTTGATAATAACTTCACCGCGTTTTACAGTAATGTCTTTGGTTTCAATCTTTTTCTCATCACCAACTTTTACTTCACGAAGCACTGTCAGAACTACTTGTGAATCGTCTTTTCCGCGAATTTTTTCTACTACCTCTAATCCATCAAGACCCAAAACAGGCTCATGATCTATGGCAATAATTTTGTCTTTTGTTTTGAGCTCTTTACCTAAATCCGCCGGGCCGCCTTCTATGATATTGGTGACTGTAAAGCCGTCCACATCATCTCGTAGCTGCACTCCGATGCCAGATAAGCGCTGTTGAACAGATACCAAAAACTGTGAAGCTTCAGCCGGCGTAAAGTACATTGTATGCGCATCTAATGATGAAGCCATGGCTTTTAATAAATAGGTGCAAAAAAGCTGGCTTTTGAGTTTTTTGTCTTTAGTAAGAATATCTTCTTCATATTTTAGACGAATTTTTTGCAGTCTTTGAAGCGCTAAATTTTTAAATTCTTCATCCATTTTTTCTGCCGCTAACATCTGAAGTGCGCGCATGCGTAATAATCTCGTATACAACTCATCCTCTGTTGTACACCATTTTAAGTCCTTAAACTCCTTAGCGTGAACACCTTTTGGCAAAGTTTCCTTTTTAAGCCGTTCTTCAAATCGATTTCTTCGATCAATACATGGCTGCATAAGGGCAAAAATTTCTTCATATTGAGGGAACTTACTGTACTCAAAATCTTTGGTAATTTGCTCCAAAAGCTCTTGTTTTGGCTGTAGCCACTTAGAAATTTCACCTTCTAAAAAGTATGTTTTATAGGGGTCTAAAAGGTTAATAAAATTGTCCAAAGATCGCTTCACAAGTACTGGAGACATGGATTTGTATACAGCATGAGCACGCATGATTTCTTGCATTTTATACGTTACGTCATACTGATTTATTTCAGCAGGCTTTGCTAAAACTACGCTGTGGAGTACAATAGTTAACCACAAGACTATTTGAAAGTGCATTTTACCCATTTTATTAGAGCTCCCGAAGGGTCATTAGTATCAAAATTGCCATCTTAACAGGCAAGACACTCATTGCCAACAAGAAAAATGAGGGTTTTTAGAGAGGGAGCAAAAAAAAGTGAAAAATGTTGCACAAAAAGCTTGATGAAAATGTTTTTACGTGTATAATAATTGGTTCAAAAGAATTGCAATACGCCTGAAAAAGGCTTTGCACTTGCTCGAGACATAGTTTTGAGCTAAAATGAAGCTTGAAATTTTAGGATAAAAATAAAAAAAGGAAAAAATCCCATGATGAAAGATAAGCAAACTGAAGTTGTTGTACAAGACAACAAAAAGGTTGTTTCGATTACTGAAGCTGCTAAGCTAAACAATGTAACGAGACAAGCTATTTACGTTGCTATTAAGTTGAATAAACTACGTGCAACAAAAGAAACAAGCCGTTGGATGATCCACGTTGATGATCTTAACGAATATCGCAAACAAAAATACTCAAGAACAAAATCAACGTTCCAAGGCGAGTTACTGTTTGACAACGCAAAAGGCTACTACTCAGTTAACCAAGTTGCAAAACTCCTTAACGTGCCTGCACAAAAGATCTATTACGCTACTCGCGCGGGCTACCTAAAAGCTATCCGTAAAGGTGCAGCTTGGGTCGTGAGCATCGACGACGTAAAAGGTTACCAAGAAAGCTACTTGGCAACAAAAGCCGACAAGAAGCAACAACAAGCTAGCTAATAGCTTACTTCTTTAGAGTGCATACAAGTATACGACAGATTCCAGATGCGTTGTTTCTGCGAACATGTCGTATACTTGTGCTTTTTTAATCACATAGCCGTTTTCGTACAGCTTCTTTATATCGCGCGCAAGTGTTGCCGGCATACAAGAAATATACACAAGATTCTTCGGCTTACATCGAACGATAATTTCTACCACCTTTTCAGACAATCCTGTACGCGGCGGATTTACTATCCACTGATCAAATGCAGCAGCTTCTTTTGTCGTCACTTTTTCACACGCTTTTGCCTGAAATTCCACATCTAAACCATTAGCTTTTGCGCTCTGTTTGGCTAATTGTATAGCATCGGCACTAAGCTCCACCCCAAGCACTTTATGGCCACTACGGCAAGCTATTAAGGCAAATACGCCTATTCCACAATAAAGGTCTAAAATGGGCCCTTTCTGCATGTTTTCTAGAACATCCTGGTATATCTGTAATGCCTGATCGGGGTCATTTTGAACAAACACACCCGGGGAGTAAAATACACGCAATCCAAGCACATCTCGCTCCAAAACTGCGTGCGAAGTTTTATCATCAAGCATAATAGCGCGATCGTCTTCGTCATTTCGCATGACGGTAATGCGTGTGGGTGTATTTGGCTGTTTTTTTACCAACTCCCGTACATCTTGAAAGCCCTTCTCAGAAAAAATAAGGCAGCGCTCAATGGGTATAATGGTGGTGTTATCGCGTGCAAAAAACCCACACTCTTCACCATGCAAAATGACTTTTCTTCTATAGCCCCACTGCTGCTTGGCGGGTGTTGCGCCAATCGGAAAATCAATAGCCACTTTAGCCCCGCGGTTTAATGCATCAACGAGCCATTCTTTCTTAAGTTTGAGCTGTTCATCATAAGCAACATGCTGCAGCTGGCAGCCCCCACAAGTACCAAAATAGGGACAAGGCGGCATAACGCGAAACGGACTTTTTGTTTCTACCTGAACAAGAGATGCTTCAAAATAGGATTTTTTCTTCTGAGTAATAACAACTGCCACCTCTTCCCCTGCGACAACGTCCGCTACAAAGATAACCCATCCCTCATGACGAATAAGCCCCTTACCCCCAAAAACCAATTTCTCAACAACACCGCGAATATTCTGCCCAATCTCAATCATCTGTAACACCTCTATGACACCACATAATCGTCTATCCCCTCGTATTAATAAAGCCAAATATTTCCCTTGCCCGTGCCCTTTCCCTTGCCCGATTTTGTATTTGTATTCCCGTGTTTTTGACATGGGAACAGGGAAAGGGGAAAATACAAATTCGGGCAAGGGCAAGGGAAAGGGCACGGGCAAGGGCAAGGGAATGTGGACGATATGGTTATTCTTTG
>JAJFUY010000016.1 GCA_021372185.1 Chlamydiales bacterium
CTCATTGCGAACCTCCTGTTTTTGGTTTTTGGTTTAAACTTTTATAAACCGGAGTGTTCGCTTCTTTCAAGTATTACCCGAAAGGCCCTAGGAATTCAGCATAGCAACTGTTATTTTTTGTTCGAGAGGTATCTGTGAATGGCTTTTTTACCATCTGATAAAATTTTATTTATTGGGGCTTGTTTGAAAATAATTTTTATGAGATACCAAGCCTAATATGAAAATATGAGGAATTGAGATGACATCCAAGCCAAATCCTAAAGCAGGAAATAACAAGTCTGAAAAAGATAAGCCGAATCCCGATGAACTAAAAACCGACGATGTTATCCCAACTCAAGCTGAAACGGCAGCAGATACGGCCGATATTCTGGACGTTTCGAATGTTGTGCAGCAGCTTGAAGACCTTGTGAAATTTTCAATAGAGTGCGAAGAAAGAGACTTGAGACCTGACGTTTCATTTGTTGAAGTACATAAAAAACTTCTTCAGATTCAAAAAGATGTACAGCAGTTTCAAGATAATTATCGCGCGCATCTGGCTATGTTTGGTCTTACTCCAGAAGAAGTACGAGCAACTCCAGAAGAGATTGAAGCGCTTGATCCTAAAAAGAGAAAGATTTTTGATAGAATGAAGAATCTTCAAACAACCTGTGAAGAAGCAAGAGATAGGCTTTATCAATCAATGCAGGCGGATCAAGAAACGCTTCAAGTTGTTAAATCTGAGCTTAAAGATAAAGACATAAGCAAAGAGAAGATTCGCCGTAAGGGCAAATTCAAAGGTATGGGCGGCAAACAAGGCTGGACTCCATTGTGATGATAATTTTAACTTACTAATAATACGGCAGTCTCTATGGCTTTTTTTAACATCTTCAGCCCCGCTCCCCACTCTGCAGAAGTTCAAGATCCTGAGGAAATAAAAAAGAAATATAGCTATTGGCGCATTCGCGTATTTTACTCTATGTTTGTAGGGTACGCCTTCTATTATTTCACCCGTAAAAGCTTTACATTTGCCATGCCCACCCTTATTCAAGATTTAGGCCTTGATAAAAGTGACCTTGGTATTCTTGGAAGCATTATGGCCATAACATACGGCCTGAGTAAGTTCGTAAATGGTATCATCGGCGATCGCTCAAATCCCCGCTATTTCATGGCTGTGGGCCTCATTTTTACCGGAATTTTTAATATTTTCTTTGGCTGTAGTTCAACGCTTTTATTTTTTGCCGTGTTTTGGGGCTTAAATGGGTGGTTTCAGGGTTTTGGCTGGCCTGGTTGCGCAAGGCTTCTCACGCACTGGTATTCACAATCTGAAAGGGGACGCTGGTGGTCGTTTTGGAATACTTCGCATAATTTAGGCGGTGCGGCTATTCCGTTACTTATTGGGTTTTGTGCCGAATGGTATGGCTGGCGCTCGGCTATGATGGTGACGGGTGTTGTGTGTATCGGGATGGGAGTTTTCTTGCTCAACCGCCTGCGTGATACGCCTCAGTCTTTAGGTTTGCCTCCAATCGAAAAGTTTCGTAATGACTATCCTGATGCAAAATCTAGAACAGAAAATGAGCATGAATTATCTGTCCGTGAAATTTTGCTCAAGCACGTGTTAAAAAATCCATATGTTTGGGTATTGGCTTTTAGTTACTTCTTTGTCTATATCATCCGTCAAGCTGTAAATGACTGGACTGTGCTCTACTTAGTAGAAGCAAAAAACTACACGCAGCTAGGTTCTGGAGGCGTAGTGATGTGGTTTGAAGTGGGTGGTTTTTTTGGCAGCCTTGCTGCTGGCTGGGCATCAGATAAGATATTTCAGGGGCGTCGGGGTCCAATAAATGTGCTCTTTTGTGTGTTAATTAGTGTGGCTATTGCTGCTTTTGCTTTATTGCCAGTAACATCAGTCCTTCTTGATTCTGCCATGCTTTTTATGATTGGCTTTTTAATATTTGGCCCGCAGATGCTCATTGGCATGGCAGCGTCTGAGTTATCTCATAAGAAAGCTGCCGCTACTGCGAGTGGCTTTACAGGAACATGGGCATATGCCGGAGCGGCAGTGGCAGGATATCCTCTTGGCCTCATTATTCAAAGTTTTGGGTGGGAGGGTTTTTTTATTACGCTATCGGCCTGTGGGGCCATTTCATCATTACTTTTGATGCCTCTTTGGGCAGTTAAAACGCGAGAAGATGGTATATTTGGTAAAGTTCATACAGAAGAGCCTGTCACAGTAACAGTAGAAAATTAACTCTCGTCTTCGTATTGTTAGCATACTATGACAAACGATACTTTTGAGAACAATCTGCACAAGTTTGCACTGAAAAACCCGAGAGGTTCAATCCTTTTGGCTTTTGTTGATGCAGGCAGCTTATGTGTCACGGAAGATGCTCAAGAGGCTATCGACTGGGTGCAAACGTTAAATCTCGATGGTGTTGAATATATAGCCGTGTTCGGCCTTGGAATGGGGTATGGCTATGATGCTCTTAAAACATGGCTAGAGGGCGATTCTTCTCGAAGGCTCATTTTTTTAGAAGATGACCTAAGGGTGTTATTGCTGTTCTTAGAATCAGATCGTGCAAAAGATCTTTTAGATGACCCACAAGTACATATTTACTACACAGAAGATTCTCAAGATGGCCTTGAGGTGCTTCAGAATCTTGCGTGGAGTGCTTACGGAAAAAATATGCTCATTACCTGCATGCCGTTTTATCAGGCTGAGCGTAAAAAAACATTCGATGATATTACCGCACGCTTGCAGTATGAAACTTCTGATATTCATATAGTGCTTGATGAATACATGACACACGGTGTCTCCTTTTTTAGAAATTTTTGGAAAAATCTTTTTTTATTGCCTGGCTCTTATAAGGGAAATAAGCTTCAGGGTGCATTTAAGGGCATTCCTGCAATTGTTGTGGCAGCAGGACCATCGCTTGAACAGCATCTTCCTGAATTAAAAGAACTACGAGATAAAGCCCTGATTTTTTCTGGGGGTTCAAGTGTCAATGCCCTACTTGATGCCCAGATACTTCCTCACTTTGGTGCGGGGATAGATCCTAACCCTACTCAATACTTACGCTTTAGACAAGCTCTTGCTTTTCAGGTGCCCTTTTTTTATAGAAATCGGCTTCTTACAGAGTCAGCTGAGTTAATACAAGGCCCTAGGCTCTATCTCAAAGGGGGAGATGGCTACAATATTTCTGATTGGTTCGAGAAGAAATGTAAAATCACAGGATCAATTATTGGTGGGGGCCATAGCGTAGCTAATTTTATTATTGAAATAGCCCACTCACTTGGCTGTAGCCCCATAATCTTAGTGGGGTATGATTTAAGTTATGGAAAAGACCAGCAGCTTTATGCGCCGGGTGTAGAAGATCCACAAGTTACTGCCGCAAGAGATGAAAATGAACCTATAACCTGGCAAGATAAGGCGGGAAAAACAATAAAAACTGCCTGGAAATGGC
>JAJFUY010000047.1 GCA_021372185.1 Chlamydiales bacterium
TCCACAACTTACACAAACGTTTAATACTTTAGCTAACTCATTTGTGTAATAGTGGGGGGCTATTGTATGTTTTGGAAGTTATCGAAGATAAGGTGCCTAATCAAAAATTAAGAGCGGTAAAAAATTACCGCACTCCAGAAGCTTCGCTAGTAGTTATGGTATTGTAATTCAAATGTCCAAACTCGAGGGTCGCTTCAGCGACCGTACGCACAAACTTGATACGGCCGATAAATCGTCCTAAAAAAAACTTGCTAAAGCAAGTCACTCCATACTATATATAAGTTGAGATGGTAGAAGGTGTGTGGGGGAAACACAGGGCTGTTGCACAGCCCTGTTTGAGTGGGAATTACTTGCCAGCTTTGATGCTGTTGATGAAGCGGATAACGTCGCCAACTGTTTTTAGCTTTTCAGCTGTTTCGTCGTTGATTTCTACTTCAAATTTTTCTTCTAGTGTCATAACAAGTTCTGTTAGATCTAGTGAGTCTGCATCGAGATCTTCAAAAAATGCTTTGTCCGCTGTTACTTCACTAGGATCGCGGCCAAGTTGTTCTGCTACTATTGAAATTACTTCGTTATCTATTGACATATTTTTCCTTTAGTTAATTTTTGGGCATAAAGATAGCAGGCTATAAGTTATTTTGCAATCACATAACTAATCCGCCGTCTACTACTAGAACCTGCCCTGTGATATAGTCTGCAGCACTTGATGCCAAAAAGAGGCAAGCTTCTGCTATATCTTCTGGTTTGCCCATACGAGCCAGTGGTATGTGGCTAATGGCTTCTTGGCGTTTGGCTTCTGGGATTTTTTCTGTCATGCTGGTGTCTATGTAACCCGGGGCAATGCAGTTTACCGTAATGTTGCGAGAGGCTACTTCTTTTGCTAATGACTTTGAAAAGCTAATGAGTGCACCTTTTGATGCGGCATAGTTTGTCTGGCCAGCGTTGCCCATAAGGCCTACAACACTACTTACGTTAATTACTTTACCGCGTTTTGCCTTCATAAACGAGCGCATGCACGCACGGCATGTGTAAAAGCATGATGTCATGTTTACATCAATCACTTTTTCCCAGTCTTCATCGCTCATACGCATGAGGAGGCCATCACGGGTTATGCCAGCGTTATTTACGAGCACATCAATTTTCTGAAATTTGGCAAGGGTATCTTCGATAGCTTTTTCTACCTGTTCTTTATTTGATACGTCTACTTGCATGAAGGTAATATTGCCATTTCCTTCTTTTTCTAGCGCTTGACCACGCTCAATATTGGTTCCTAGCGCAATTACATGAGCTCCGGCTTTAGCAAATGTCTCGGCAATAGCTTTACCAATACCGGCTGTTGCGCCTGTTACAAAAGCTACCTGATTTTCAAGTTTATTCATTATTGTAGTGTCTCCAGTAGGGCTAAATCTTCGATTTTATCTACGCTTGTTGTGGCGGCAGCAAGGCCTAAGCGCTTATTCATACCTGCAAGGGTTTTACCGCAGCCAATTTCTATAAAGTGATCTACTCCCATAGTGTCTATAGCGCGTACAGCTCTATGCCAGCGAACGGGGTTAGTTACCTGGTTTACAAGGTGAGTCTTCATTTGGCTTGTATCTTCTACAAAATCACCTGGCGTATTCATAGCTACTTTACACTGACCTGCACTCAAACTGCATGCATCAATAAAGGGCTTAAGCTTATCTTTGGCAGGGGCCATAAGGCCACTATGGAAGGCTCCATGTACTTGTAGGGGCATAACGCGTTTGGCACCTTTTTTCATAAGGGCCTCAGAGCCTAGTTCTACACCTTTTTTAGTGCCTGAGATAACAACTTGGCCCGGGCAGTTAAAGTTTGCAGCCCATAAATCATTGGGAAGGTTACATTCTGCTACTGCCTCTTCTACAGCCTCGTCTGCAAGGCCTAAAACTACTGCCATTGTGCCAGGAATATCTTCACAGGCCTCGTGCATAAAAAGCCCACGCTTTTGTACAAGTGGCAGGGCTTTATTAAAAGGCATCACACCGGCTGCTGTTAAGGCGCTATATTCACCCAGGCTAAGCCCAGCACAGGCAATAGGTTGTATGTTGCCATACAGCTCTTGTATCACCTTCAAAATAGCCATGCTTACAACAAAGATAGCGGGCTGGCTGTTTTTGGTTTGCGTAAGTTCGGCCTCTGTTGCAGAGAAAATAGTGTCAGAGAGCTTTTGAGCTAAAATATCGTCAGCTTCTTCAAACACTAAGCGCGCTGATTTATGCTCCGTAAAAAAATCTTTACCCATACCAATGTACTGTGCACCTTGGCCGGGGAATATAAATGCAAATTTTTTGGTCATTATGATTATACCTTTGTCAATAAGCTGGAACCCCAAGTAAGGCCTGCACCAAATGCTGTAAGCAGCAGGTGTTCACCTTTTTGTGGAGCGTTATGTTCATCAAGTTCTGCTAAAGCAATTGGAATAGTGGCCGAAGACGTATTGCCATACTTGTGGATGGTACGTAGCGTGCGCTCCCAAGGAATGTTAAAGCGTTTAGATATGGCTTCGATAATACGGATATTTGCCTGGTGGGGGATAAGCCATGTAATATCAGCTTCTGCTATGCCGGCAGCTTCCAAACACTCTTTAGAAGAGGCTTCCATACGCCGTACTGCATGCTTAAACACCTCTTTGCCATCCATTTTCATGTAATGTTGGCCCTCCACATGCGTTGAGCCAGATGCTGGCAAGCGGCTGCCACCGGCAGGAATTGAGATCAAATCAGATTCTGAACCATCTGCTCCTAGGCAGATATGCTTAATTTGATAGCCAGAACCCTCAGACTGCACAAGACATGCTCCACAGCCATCACCAAACAGCACACAGGTGTTGCGGTCTTTATAGTCGATAAAGGCCGAGTTTTTTTCTGTGGCGATAACAAGAACGTTTTTATACATGCCAGATTCAATCCAACCTTTGGCAATAGAGAGTGCATATAAAAACCCGCTACAGGCAGCTTGAATGTCTAAACAACAAGCGCGCTTGGCTCCAATTGCCCCTTGGATAAGAGCCGCCGTTGATGGGGTAATATGATCGGGCGTCATGGTAGCGCACAAGATAGCGTCAACTGCAAGCGCTTCTACATTTGCTTTTTCAAGCACACTTAGAGCTGCCTTTGCACCCATAGAAGAGGGGAACTCTTCAGAATGAGCTATACGTCGTTCTTGAATGCCCGTACGCGTGACGATCCATTCATCTGATGTCTCGACCATTTTTTCTAGGTCGCTATTTGACAGCACCTTTTCAGGTAAGTAAGCGGCTATTGCCGTAATGGTTGCAGGCACTATTTCACCTCATTAGTGCTACCAAAATATCATATTTTTGCTATATTATCAATTCAATTACAACTAGTGGCTCGATATGCAATACCCCCAACGTTTAGAAAAATTATTTTCACTCATGCAAAAACTTCCGGGTGTCGGCCGCCGCTCAGCCCAGCGCTACGCCTTTGACATGCTGCTACACTGGCCAGAAAAAAACCTACATGAGTTAGCTGCCGCCCTATCTGATTTAAAGAAAGTAATATTGTGTGAAGATTGTGGATGCCTAGCTGATGAAAGCTCATGCCTATTCTGCTCAAACCCCATGCGCCGGCGCGACGCTCTTTGCGTAGTCGGCTCACCCAAAGAAGTCTACACGTTAGAAAGCACACGAGAATTTGGCGGCCTCTACCACGTGCTGCCAAGCCTCCTCTCACCACTAGATGGCAGGGGAGAAGAAAAGCTCAACCTTCCAAAACTCATATCACGCATCCAAAAAGAACAGGTAACAGAACTCATCTTAGCTCTAGACTCATCGCTCGAAGGCGACGCCACCTGCCTCTACCTAAAAGAAAGACTTGCACACCTACCAATAAAAGTATCACGCCTAGCCTTCGGTATCCCAGTGGGCAGCTCGTTAGAGTTTGTCGATGGCGGCACGCTAGCAAGAGCATTGTCCGCCCGAGGCTCCTTCTAAAAATAAAAATTATTATTCTTGGTTTTTGTATTTGCATTCCTCTGCGTTCTCTGCTGCTCTCTCTGCGGTAAATAATGTATTAAAAATCATCGACAGCATTCTGAAAGAAAAGCATGTGATCTTTATTTTTACCGCAGAGAGAGCAGCAGAGAACGCAGAGGAATACAAAAAACAAAAACAGAAAACAGTAGTTAACATCCCTTAAGTGACTTGAGTGGTGAGAATAGCTTGCAATTTTTGGGGGCATCGCCTACCTTCATAGGTCAATATTACCAAATTTAGTACCTATGCGAACTTTACTTATTCTTCTTCTTTGTGTTTTTTCCCTTCAGCTTCCACTTCAGCTTGCAGCCAACCAAGCCGCGCACTATGAACACTTGCGTGTGCAAAAAATTGAAGTTATCGTCGAGCAAGATAGCGATGATAAGGCAGGAGAAAAACTTCTTACGCGTCTTAAAACAAAAGAGGGGAGCCTCTTTTCTCAAGAAGAATTTGACGAAGATTTAAAGACGCTTGCTAAGGAATATGACCGCATCGATCCTCGCATAGAAGTTGAACCAAATGGCCTTGACATTACCTTACGCATCTGGGTGAAGCCGCTTATTAAATCTATCGTCTGGCAGGGGAATAAAGAGATAGAAACCAAAACTTTGGTAAAAGAGCTCGGCATAAAACAGGGGCAGGTATTTGACCGCCTTACCTTCAACAAAGCCTTTCATAAGCTCAAAACCTACTACATGAAGAAGGGTTTTTTTGAGGCAGAATTAGACTATACCGTGCATCCTGTTGCGCCAAATAACGAAGTAGAAATTCATGTTTCTATAAAAGAAGGCCGCTCAGGAAAAATCGATGATATTGTTTTTCACGGTGTTACCGACAAAGAGAAAGATGAGCTTTTAGAGCTCATCTTTACTAAAACCTATAGCTTCTTTACCAGCTGGCTGACAGATGAGGGCATACAAAACCCAGAGATGCTACGCCATGATGAGCTTACTATTATTAGCTATTTGCAAAATGCGGGCTATGCCGATGCTAAAGTGCAAATCAAGACAGTAGAGGCTAAAAAAAGTGACCGCATTATCCTGGAAATTGATGTTGATAAAGGCGCTATTTACAACGTTTCCAAGGTTACTTTTGGCGGCAATACCATTCTTACATGCGATGTATTGCGCAATAAGATTTCTATTAAAGAGGGCGATGTCTACTCACCAGAAAAATTGCGTCAATCAGTAACTGCTATCAAAGACCTCTATGGCAGCCGTGGCTATATTGACGCTCAGATTATCCCTGATAGCGTGCTACAAGATGGCAAAAAAACCTACGACATCCACTTCCAGGTTATTGAAGGTACAAAATTTCGCGTAGGGCTTATCAAAGTTTTTGGCAACCAAAGAACAGATACGTCAGTTATCTTGCATGAAATTTTGCTTACACCCGGTGAAGTATTTGACAGCACGATGATGCAAAAATCTGAAGAGCGCTTAAGAAACATTGGCTACTTCAAAAACGTAAACATCTACGCCACAAAAAACAGCAAAAACGATGCAAGCAGTATGCGTGGGCCAAATTTCCGCGATGTGTATGTCGAACTTGAAGAAAATCCAAATACAGCCAGCCTGAACTTCTTTTTAACCTTTAACTCTACAGAAAAGCTCTCAGGTGGCGTGGCTGCAAGTGAAAATAACTTTAACTCAAAAGGACTTCTCACACTCTTTAGCAAAGGCCCAAAAGGCCTACGCGGTGGTGGTGAGTATGTCAGTGCTAACGTTACTGTTGGTCAAAAGCAGCTTGTCTACAGCGGCTCATGGACCAAGCCCTACTTTATGGACACGCCTTGGATAGTAGGTGCAACGTTCACGAAGATGCGCAATAGCTATTCTTCGAGCGACTATAACATTAAGTCTTACACTGCACAATTTTTTGGAGACTATCCTATCAACGCGTTTGTTAAGGCGGGTTTAACCTACCGTATTAGACATTCATTTGTGCACCTTAAACACATGAAGCATGACCACCATACAAGACAGCTAAGACGTGAAGCAAAAAATGGCGGCCTCATCTCAGCTGCCGGCCCACACATTAGCTACGACTCTACAGACCACCCACTGACGCCTCGTCGCGGTATACGCTCATCTCTCGGGCTAGAATATGCAGGCCTTGGGGGCGATCACAGCTTCTTCAAAGCAAGCTACCTTAACAGCCTCTACTGGTCGCCATATCAGTTTGGCGTGTTCCGCCTACGCGGAAACCTTCAGTTTATCCAAACAGTTGGTGGTACAAAACCCAAAGATTTACCGCTTGATGAGCGCTTCTTTATGGGCGGTGAGCAGTCTATACGCGGCTATCTCTATAGCAGTGTGGGTCCAAAATATCATGACAGCGACCATACACCTCGTGGCGGTATGTCTAGTGTTTTACTATCAGCAGAATATGACCAGTATATCTTTAAAAAGATGGATGGATTTGTATTCTTTGATGCAGGTAATGTATACTTCTCACAACTTCGTTTAGGCAAGCTGCGCTATTCGGCCGGCTATGGCATTAAACTCAAGGTGTTTGGGAATGCGCCGCTCGTTTTGGGTGTGGGCTATCCACTTAACCCAGAAAGAAAGAGCGACGTGAAGAAATTTTTCTTTTCAATCGGCACAGCTTTTTAAGGAGTATTTTTAGTGAAAAAACAGAATATGATTTCGATGCTTAAAGTTATTGGCGCTATCACACTAGGTGCAGTGAGCACTGTAGCACTCACTTCAGCAACACCTCAAACAAACGGCACACTTAAAGTTGGCGTTGTAAATATGAAGACATGCTTTGAAGGATCAAAGCTCGGAAAACAAGAACAGGCTCGCTTTGAAGAGATCAAAAAGCAGCTAGAGACAACTATCGAAGCCAAAGAAAAAGAGCTTAACGATATGGCGCCAAAGTTTTCTGATGAGTATTTAGATACACTGTCACCAGAAGCTGAAGCGGAACTCAAAGGCAAATACCAAAAGCTTGCTAACGACCTCTCTCAGCAACAAAATCAGTACTACAACATGCTTCAACAAGCAAACTACCAAATCGTGCAGACTGTTACAGAATCTGTAGCATCAGCTGCAAAAAAAGTAGCTGCAACAAAAGGCCTTGATCTTACAATCAATGAAGATGTATGCCTATCTCACAATCCAAGCTTTGACATCTCAAAAGACGTTATTGCGATTATGGATGCAGACTTTGCAGCAAAAGAAAAAGAAGCAGCAACAGAGAAGAAGTAATTAATGAACTCATACAGTCTTGAAGAGTTAGCAAAACGCACAAACTGCCAGCTTGTTGGCGATCCAAGCCACTGTATTACCGGTGTTGCAGATTTAGAGTCTGCAACACCTACCGACGCATCATTTCTTACAAATCCACGCTATCATGGCGCTATGCAGCGCTCTCATGCTGGCGTGGTTGTTATTGCTGAGGGCATTAGCCGCCCAGATAACAAAAATTACCTTATATCAAGTTCACCAGATTCTGCCTTCCAGCAGCTTATAGAGCTCTTTAGAACAAACAGAGCCCCAAATACGTACTTTGAAGGTATTCATCCTACTGCCGTTATCCACCCTACAGCCAAAGTAGAGCCAGGATGCACCATTTGTCCTTATGTGGTGATTGATGGGGGAGTAGTCATTGGCAAAAACACCTTTATTGGCCAAGGCTCATCTATTGGCGCTGATGTTATAGTGGGAGAAGAATGTGTCATCTACCAACACGTGACAATCCGTGAAGGATGTACACTGGGCTCGCGCGTTGTTATTCAACCAGGTGCGGTCATAGGCTCATGCGGCTTTGGCTTTACCACCGATGCTAAAGGCCAACATAGTAAGCTTAACCAGGTAGGCACCTGCATTATAGAAGACGATGTAGAAATTGGCGCTAACAGCACTATCGATAGAGCGCGATTTAAAGCTACTCGTATTGGTAAAGGCACCAAAATAGATAATCTTGTGCAGATTGCGCACGGCGTCGTTATTGGCAATCACTGCCTGATTATTGCTCAAACTGGGATTGCTGGTTCTGCCACGCTGGGTAATCACGTAATACTTGCCGGCAGGGTGGCAGTCAATGGCCACATCACCCTTGGCAATCAAATAGTCGTAGCGGCCCTTTCGGGCGTTACCAAGTCTTTAAAAAAGCCAGGGCGCTATGCTGGAAACCCAGCAATTGAACTATCAGAACATAATAAAAACCAAGTTCACCTCCGAAACATAGAATCTTTAATTCAAGAAGTTAAAGATTTAAAACAAAAACTATCTAGTTAATTAAAATAATTAGATTATTGTTGACATTTTCCAAAAAAACCGTATTGTGAAGGGTATATACAAAATATGGGGAAACTGCACATACCATAGGAGGTGCACAATGTCTAGCCAAGCAATACCAGGAATATCGTCAGGAGTATATGGAGTAAACTTTCAGGCTAAAGAAATACCCGCCGTGTTACAGAGAGCGCCGGACGTTAAAGAAACATCCATTTTTAAAGAACAATTCGCTAAATCTGTTTCTTCAGTTGAACAACTTAAGCTCCTAAGAAGCTATACAGCAACATGCCTTACAACGCTACAAGAAGCTAAAGCGGCTGCCAAAGTAAACGATAAATGTATTCCATTTTTTGGCATCGTCTACAAAAGATCCGAAGAATCAAAAAAACTTATTGCATCTGAAAAAGCTCTTACAAGCTATGCTAAAGAACTTGATGCACTAGATAAATCCTATGCAAAAGTTGAAGGTAAATTCCTTGCAGCAACACTTCCAGCAGCAAAAGAAGTATCTAACCAAGCTCTTAAACAGAATATGCCAGAAGTTGCTCGCATATCAATTAACGGCAACAAGCAAAACAGCCTAAGAGAAGTGTTTGCAAACCTTTTTGCAACTCTTGGCATTGAACTTGATGACGTGAGAATCAATGCACGTGTCGATAAATTTGGCACAAAAGCGGGCAATGTTGCAGACAATATTATTGGCCGCGACCTTGATGTACTCAAAGTTTGCAACGAAAACCGCTTTGCAGATATGGCAAATGCCCTACAAGCAAGCTGCAAGCAAGTAAAATACCTACGTGGCAATCAGTGCCTCACTCCTGCTGAAAATGTAGATTCTCGCGAGTACTACATCTCAAAGCAAGGTGAGAGTGATGTAACAGTGCAGATGAAAACTGTATACAGCCTAACATGCTCACAAGAAAACGAAGAAATAGCCACAGTTGTTGGCACATACACAGTGCAGCTCAATAGCGATGGCAAAGTTACAAGCAGTAACTGCCGCTTTGATCGCATTACACCAAATGCAAACATCAGAGCCTACCACTTCGACAAGCTAGATCGCATCTTCAACGAAAAAGATGCAATTGAAGCCCCTGCTGCAGTAACCGCTAACTAATAGTACTCCCAAGTACTTTGTGAACCATCCCTAGAGCCTCAAGCTTATAGCTTGAGGCTCTTTTTTTTAACACTCAAAGATAGGTCGACTTTTAAAGCCTAAAAAATACTCTCTCGACTTGTTTTAGAGTCCTTCAGGACGACTGAACGAAG
>JAJFUY010000089.1 GCA_021372185.1 Chlamydiales bacterium
TGAACGTTCGTGTAAGTTGTGGAAGTTATTGTTAAATCGGTGTGTGGTCGAAAATTAAGAGCGGTAAAAAATTACCGCACTCCAGAGTGAGCTTACGCTCACAAGCTACATGTCCAAACTCGAGTCATCACTCTCGAATGAGAGTGCCTATACGAATGACTGTTATCTTAAAACCTGTAATTTATATGTTTTTACGCCTATGTTTACCACGGTAAGCACTATGAGTGCGGGATAGATCATTTCTAGTATAGGGCCTAAAAAGTTGGCTATCCCTGAAAACTCTAGGTTTGACACCAAAAAGGCTATAACTAGCGTGATCATGAGGCTTACTGTATTGCTCATTTTGTTAATTGCTATTTCCTTTTGCAAAAATTCTGCAAACAAACTTGTGAGTGCTATAGCGGTAGTTAAGCAGGCCAAAACTACAGCAAATGATACAAAGGGTGCAGCCATTGAACCTAAAGCTTCTAGAGCCACTTTACCAAACATCTCTTGAGCGGGAGTATTTGCTAAAACTGGAGCGTACAGCCAGCCCATAAGCACCAGTGCAAAATACACAGCATATAAAAGGGCCGCGGCAACAAGTGAGGATTTAAGAAATACCTGTAGCGGCTGAGATTTTTCTGTGCACGTCTCAAATAAATGCTTTATTACAAAACCTGAAAAGAAAAACGCAGCTACAAGATCCATCGTTTGATATCCTGTAAAAAATCCATTGGCAAAGGCATTGAGCATATCTGCTGTTTGAGGTTGGACTAAACTGGCATCACGCAGACTAAAAAACACAATGGCCCCAACAGAAAGCAACAATAATGGTGTAAGATAGGTCCCCAATAGCGTCACGATTTTATTTTTATTTACGGTTAACATATAGACAACTACACAAAGTGCGGCACTTGCAACCGGTAGCCCAAGGTTGGGCATCAACATGGTAAGTGCGCCATGCATAACCGTTAGACAACGCGCCAAAACACCAAATGGCCCCATGAGCGCTAAAGCTAAGAGCGAAAATACAAAAACGCCTTTTTTGCCCAAGATGCCAAAAAATTGAGCCACATCGCCCTTATAAAGCAATATTCCCAGCATCCCCAAAAGCGGAAACACAACACAGGTAAATAAAACGCCAAGTGACGCGGCAAAATAATGCCCCTGACTCTCAACACCAACAGTGAGCGGAAACACCAAATTTCCCGACCCAAAAAACATAGAAAACAGGGCAAACCCTGTACTTACAACTAACAAAAATGTACTACTCATATTTAAATCCTTAAAAAATTTGCAAAAAAAAAGACCGCATCTCTTTCGAGATGCGGTCTTAAAACCCTTATCTATATTTGGCAAAAACCATCACATAGATTCGCACCTCGTTTGGGTAAGAATCTTAATGACCAGAATGACTGTTAGATTTTTGCAGAACATATTTATAACCTTTAACTACTTCAGACAATAGCACGACTACCAAAATATTTACAAGTGTTTTTACTTGATGGCTTATGGTCTTTGCGGTACAACTTATGGGTAATAATGAAAAGGATATTCTATGGACACAAACGAGCTAAAGAAAACTGCCACGGCATTAGTTGCAAACAATAAAGGCCTGTTGGCGATGGATGAGAGCATGCCCACCTGTAATAAACGCTTTAGCGCTCTTGGCATTCCTCTTACAGAAGAAGCTCGAAGAAGCTACCGCGACATGATTTTGACTACACCAAAGCTCTCTGACAGCATTAGCGGCGTGATTTTGTTTGATGAAACCATCTATCAAGCCACAAAAGCGGGTAAAAGCTTTGTAGAGGTGTGTAAAGACAACAACATTATTCCTGGCATTAAAGTAGACACAGGCGCAGTTGAGCTTGCAGGGCATCCTGGTGAAAAAATTACCGAAGGTCTTGATGGCTTAAGAGCTCGCCTTAAGAAATATTCAGAGCTCGGCGCTAAATTTGCCAAATGGCGTGCAGTTATTACAATTGGAAATGACATCCCAAGTGCTGCCTGCATTGATGCCAATGCCACCCAGCTTAGCCTTTATGCCGCCCTTTGCCAAGAAGCTGGCATCGTGCCTATAGTAGAGCCAGAGGTGCTTATGGATGGCGATCACACAATAGAAGCATGCTATAGCGCCACCCAAAAGACTCTTCAAGCCGTTTTTGCAAAATTACGCCTCCAAAATGTTTTATTAGAGGGCATGTTATTAAAACCCAATATGGTAGTTCCTGGCCTAAAGTGTGCGAAACAAGATAGTACTGATGTAATTGCCGATATGACAGTAAAATGCCTTATAGAAAATGTCCCAGCAAAAGTCGCTGGCGTAGTATTTTTATCTGGCGGACAGTCAGCAGAAGATGCGTCTTTACGCTTAAACGCTATGCAGGTGCGTCATGGGGCACAACTACCTTGGCCACTCTCATTTTCTTTTGCGCGCGCTATCCAACAGCCAGCACTAGAACTTTGGCGCGGGCAAGACGCTAATGTAAAAGAAGCACAAATTGCACTAGAAAAACGAGCCCACGCAAACTTTTTGGCCCGTTCTGGTAAATACACTACCTAATACAGCAGCTTGGCAAGGTCTATGTCTTTGTAGGAGTTGATAATCATGTCAGCTTCTGCAAGTTGGCTCATAATGCCGTGTGTGTTGATGCCTATACAAAACATATTGGCAGCTTTGGCAGACTTTATACCGCATGCAGAGTCTTCAATGGCAATACAGGCATAAGGTGATATCTGGAGTTTTTCTGCCGCGTATAGGTAAATATCAGGCTCAGGTTTTCCCTGCTTTACATGGCTTACGTTGTAGATATGTTCTCCAAAGAGTTTATCCAGTGACAAAGCTTCTTTAATAGCAAAAAGCGTGGCGTTATCTGCGTTTGTGGCAATGCCATATTTCATGTTATGCGCATCAAGTGTGGCATGAAAGTCTAAAAAGTTTTCTATAAATTCAACATCTGTGCTCATTAGCGCCCGTGCACACTCTGCTAATTCATCTTTTAGCTCATTTATTGATCCATCTAGTACAAATCTATCTTTTATTAATTCTGTAGCCGCTGTAAGCGTAGTTCCTACAATATCTTGAGATAACTCATCAAAGTCTTTTTGGGTCATAACCACATTATAGCGCGCCAAAAACGTCACTATTGCCTTATCCCAAAGCTTTTCAGAGTCAGAAATTGTACCATCCATATCAAAAATAATTGCTTGATATCGCATATTCGCCCTCATCTAGGCTACAAGTATAAACTTTTCCTCATTAATAAGCACTCCGTAGTTTTTTGGAGCTTCCCCTAAACTCAAGAGCAATGGTAGAGTGTTGGGCAAATTTCAAAGATATGGAGTTGATAATGACAGCCACTCGCTCAAACTACCGCTGGGTTATTACTGGACTTATTTTTTTTATCACGCTTGTAAACTACATCGACCGCTCAGCTATTTCCTTTGTGATTGAACCTCTTAAGACCGAGTTTGGCTTTACCGACACCCAGTTTGGCATGATTTTAAGCGCCTTTGGCTTAGGCTATGTGCTGCTAACTGCCCTTGGCGGCTGGCTTGTTGATGTATGGGGCGCCCGTATTGTGTGGCCACTTGCGGCCATTACCTGGTCACTATGCGTGGCATTTCTTGGCTTTGCCTCAGGTTTTTGGAGCTTTATTGCTATTCGCTTTATGCTGGGCCTTACTGAAGGGCCGCACTTTCCTGCCATGGCAAGCTCTATTGGCAACTGGCTGACGCCTAATGAACGCGCCCGTGCGCTCTCTTTTGGCCTTGTCGCAATTCCCCTCTCTTCCTGCGTAGGTGCGCCCATTATTTCGTATCTTGTGGCAACATTTGAATGGAGAATGATGTTTTGGATAGTAAGCCTTGTAGGTATTGTATGGGCTGGTGTGTGGTACTACTTTTATACTGATAGCCCACAAGATTCTCCACGCGTAAATGCCCAAGAAAAAGAGTACATTAAAAGTAACCAAGTGCAGACTCAAACAAAAAGCTCATCGGTTATTGACTGGCGCTTTATGCTCTTGCACCCGGCCCTCATTGCCAATAATGTCGCCTACTTTGCCTTTGGCTACATGCTCTTTTTTGCCACACTCTGGTTACCTGGGTACTTTTTACACGAACATAACCTCAATCTAAAAAGTGTGGGTTGGTACTTAACCATTCCATGGCTAGTAGGAGCTGTATTTTTAAAATTTGGCGGAATACTCTCAGACTGGCTCTACAAAAAAACCGGTAGCGGCCGCATAGCCTACGCCCACCTCATCTGGATCTCTCAGCTTATTTCAGGCTGCTTTTTTGTGATGCTCAGCCTCACAAGCTCCCTTACAATGGCAACAATACTTTTAAGCTTTGGCTTAGGCTTTGGGCTCATGAGCCAGCCCTCATTTTTTAGCGTAAATATAGCGATTGCAAAGGAAAGAGCCGGCACAAGCCAGGGCATTAACTCAAGTTGCCTCTCTCTTGGCGGCATCATAGCCCCAATCTTAACAGGCTGGCTCATAGACAAAACAGGCACCTACAAGGCCGCCTTCTTACTTCTGGCCGCAACCATGCTAATAGCGGTAGTAACAGTGATTTTGCTGCATCACCCAGACCGTGCGTGGAGCCCTAAGGCAAAAAAACGCCTAAGCCCGGCCTAATTAGGCGGCATGTTCGATTACTTCAAGGGACGATTGGATATAGCTTTCGTATTCTTTTTTCTTATCTAGGTTTAAATAGGGGTCTGTTTTTAGCAACGCTAATGCTTTATGAAAATCATCATGAGATTCTTTAAAGCGCTTTAATTCCAACAAAAGAGCGGCTCTCACACAAAACAGTAGTGGACTATCTAAATCATCCAATGTGTGTAACCAATCAAGCGAACATACCTGATCGATTACTTCTGAAGCGCCATCAACTAGAAGATTCAGAACTTGAATGGCATTTGTATTTACATAATCCGCCCAAGCTACTAAATAGCTATTTCGAGTGCTAATCAGCCTGCGAGACACGCTTCTACAATACCCTAGCGCTTCAATGAACATGTCATTTTCGTAATATGCGTTGCGACAACCCGCTAGTACCTGAATATCATCTGGACATAAAGCATACGCTCTTTGGGCCATCGCTATTCGTTCTTGCTTATTTCTTCCGGCCTGACGGTGCGCTGCCATTTCGCTTAAAATTTCAGTCACCACTCTATTATTTTCAGCAACGTGTTTGATAAATGATCTATTAGATGCTGTTATTCCAAGTGCGACAGATGCATTGGCGCGGCGTTTTGTTAAAAAGACAGCTTGTGGCGCATTAAGCCTTTCGCTACTCACAAATGTGCCGTATATATTGGCACCGGGATTTGTTGTCCTATCATCGCGTTGCAATATAAGATTGAGCGCACCATTACGTAAACGTTTAACGTTTCTATCAGCCCAAAATTCTGAGTGGTCACTGTTTTGTTTTAAAGATCTCTTGCTATTATCTTCAGCACTTACTCGTGTGCAAAAGGTAAGCCCGCTTTTTTCTGACAAAATGCAGCTTCTTTTTAGAGCTTCTTCCATTCTTGTAAGAAACTTCCCTCTTTTCTTTTGAAAGCAAAAACTTGAAGGCTCACATTCTGCACACATATAGCGCGTAGAATGCAAATCTAACACAGCAGCATATACTTTTGGAGCATAGCCTAATTTCGCAAATAGTTGATTTATGAGCAGTTGGATTGTTTCAGCTTTTTTAAGGGCTCCCCACAAGGCTCGTTCGCTATGATGGTAGCTATCGCTAAATGAATTGGTACCCTTGGCATAATAGGTTTCAACGCGCGACTTACTCTCCTCAGTTGAATCATCGAGTAAATCAGCTCTAAAGTCTGAGCTGCGTTTATATGTTTTACTTTTTGTAGGGTCTTTTTTTTGAGGTGTTGTGACCTTTTGATCAAATGTATACACAGATGTAACATGAGATATCTCCTGCCCATTGTACTTAATAGGTATCGTGATTACTTTTCTTCCATGCGCGCCACCTTTCACATGAGGTCTATCACTGACAACAAAACTTATGCTGGCAACAACGTAATTTGGTACTGAACCATCATGGTCACGTGATTCTCGCTCTTGATTTTCTCGGCCACGTAAAATTTCGTGGATAGCATCACCGTCTATCGCAATTTGCTTGTGGGGTTTTAGCACCGGATTTTTGGTTCCATACACAAGATCTAAACTTTTTACCCAACTAGTTGCGTTAACTGTTGGTGGGGCAATGTGAGTAGCTGCCAATAAATTATTAAGATCGTTCATTTTTCTCGGCCTGGATTTATTTTGGATAGAGCCATTTGGCAAATAATTTTGCCATATAGGGCATGACAACGTAGGTCATAAGCAGCACAATAAATGGAGTAGATGCCAGTATTCTGGGAATTAGGCTTAATTTGCCATAAATTGGCTGAGTAAGGAGGTTAAAGACTATGAGCAAGGGCGTTATAGCTAACCAGGTGATAAGAGCCATTTTGTAGCGCTTTGGAGGAACAATGGATTTGGCTCTGGGTAGTGCAAACCAGGTTTCTAGACCACTTATCACGTGTAATTTTGTGGGGTCTTTTAAAAGCTTATCTATTTTTTTAACTAGGGCTAGTCTTGCATCAGAATGTTCCCATTTCTGAAGCTGATCAAGTGTTGTAAAGCGAAAGACCACGCGATAGTGATGATCGGCCGCATTGTCAGGAAAGTGCACATCAGTACTTTGGCATCCATCAAAAGTTTTACATGCATCAATAATAGCACGAAGCAGCTCTTCAAATTCTTCCTTTTTACCAGGAAGCACTTCACGATCTACAATTACCGAAA
>JAJFUY010000100.1 GCA_021372185.1 Chlamydiales bacterium
ATCCAGCTCCAATTTTCTCTGCCGGCCTTACTGGATGTGTTCTATTTTATGCTAAAACGCCCTACCTAGAAGATTGCACTGCGAGAAACAACATGGTGTATTCACCAAGCAATGCTGGTGGAAGCGGTTTAACCTGTAGAGGTTTTCAGCTTACACTACAGCCGGGAACAAATGCCTTGCCACCAGTACCAGACGCTAGATTATCCGACGCCGTCTTCAAAAGATGTGTTGCATCTAGAAACATCACCACTTGCGGGGGATCGGCTACGGGATTCAACCTTGCAGGGCAATTTCCTACAACAGACTCTATAAAATCGTTAACTTTTGAAGATTGTATTGCTACTGGCAACCAAGCACTTAGCCCAGGGCTTCCGCCACTTTGGGTGGCAGGCACATATGCTCTTGGCGACACAGTGTCATTCAATAATCAAAACTACATTAGCTTGATTAGTGGCAACGTGAACTCACCAGCTGCAGCACCCGCTGACTGGGGCATTACAGAGGCAAACGTCCAGGTATGGAACGCAGCCACGTCATATGCCACCAATACCGCCGTCACCTATAATGGCGTGCTCTATGCTGCTAAAACAGCAACCACTGCAGGCAATAACCCAGTCACAAACACACCAAACCAATGGGCTCAACTTGCTGTAAACGTATCGTCATGGAATAGCGGAACTACCTATGTAATCGGCGACTGCGTGTCCTACCAAGGATACAACTTTTACAGTTTGCAAAACGCAAACCTCAATAAAAGTCCCGATGCATTCTCTGAATTCTGGGGCCTCTATCCAGGACGCTCAATCAGTGACAGACCAGCCTACGGCATTAAAGATTGGAATGCAACTATTGGCTACAACACCGGCTCTGTGGTGATTGCCGCTGGAATCATCTACGTAAGTAAGACAGGTGGTACAAATCCCCTAGCAGGAACTAACATTGGCAATCGTCCTGACCTTGATGTTGCCTTAGTTAACTGGACGCCCTATAACATCAGCCTTACTGGAAACGTCCATCAAGGTGGTGGTTTTGGCTTCTTTATGAATGATAAAACCTCAGCTACAGACAGTCCAGAGCTAGTTGACAGCCAGCCTACTGTGTTTAAAAGGTGTCTAGCGACCCACAACAAGGGCTTACCGGTATATAATAGCACAACAACAAATCCGTCGACCTTCAATCCAGTATATTCCGCTGGATACTATTGTGTGAACGACCAACGCACATCATTTATTGATTGCGATGCTATCGATAACGTCTACGGGTTCTTCCTAAAGCGCTGTGCGCAATATACGGTAAGAAACTGTCGCTCTGATAGCAACGTTGACCTTTCCTACGTCCTCACCAATCCAGGTGCTCTAGGCTACGTTGGTGAAGGCTTTACAGATGTAGGAACCACGGGAACCGCTGCAGCGCCAACGCAGTCTACATCACTATTTGAAGGCAATAGCGCCTACAATAATGGTGCAGGAACCGCTCACGTTGGCCCAAATGGCAACTACAACATTTGGGTAAATGCTGGAAATTCAATCCGCCCACTACTTCTTGAGTGCATAAATGCAACAAGTGCGTGTGTGATTGATCCAACAAATCCTGGCGCACTCTATTTTGCTGGGAAGCATAATCTATCAACCATAAATAACTAATTTGGCATCTAGCCTATTCGTTACCAACCAAAAGGCCACTCCATTCGGAGTGGCCTTTTTCATTTTTGAAGCTAACGAGGCGTGTGACTTTACTAAAGGCACACGCCTCTATCTTTTAGACAAAAATGATTCGACGGGATTGAGCTCTGAGAAGAGTGCGTCTTTGTTTTTGTGGGTGAGGAAGAGGTAGTCTACATGTCACGTCTGACACCTGACTCTGACGCGCGATTCGCAGACCCGGGGCCCTTTTATTAATCTTCTCTTTAATGTGGAAAAGCGTGAATCAGCGAACGTATATGGGCGATTGTTTCTGGATAACGCAACCAAGACGCAATATCCTTAGGCACGTAAATTCTAACTTTTTCTTCCTGTTTTGAGCCTTGAGGCCTCCCTGCACCAATCCTTTTGCCACCATGCCCTTTTGTTTTATTTTCCATCAAAGGTGAAAGTCTATCTTGGAGTCGATGTTTGATAAATTCTTTTAAATAAAGAGGGTAATTTTTTATAACATCTTCTTTCGTCTCTCCAGCATATTCTACTGGATATAGCTGGTGTGAAAATATCCACGCGTCAAATTTTTTACTAAACCTTGGAGTAATCTCACCTATCTCTTCCAAAGCAATCTTCAGATGCTTTATTATTTCTTTTTCTTCTTTGGCGGCCATGACCAACCCTTTTCTTTAAATATTTTTTCAGTTTTATGTACGCTATGAGCGACTACTTCTTCTTTAGTATTTTTGCCATGAGCGATTTTTATTGAGCAAAGAAGCACATTATTTTCGTCGTATAAATTCCAATCAATCCCACCTTTCTCAAGCGAGCACCCAACCATTTCAATCCACTTTCGAAATTCGCGCGGTGACATCGGCTTGTATGGCATAAATCTCTTCCTATCCTAATTGTACATTTTATGGGATATTTTTTCAAGAACATAGCATTTGACCACTTGAATTTCAAGGATAATTTTCGCCATAGAGAAAAAAGACCGAAAAGCATAATCATAATGCCAAGGGCGCTCTATCCGGAATTTTTTCACAGCATCTTGAGCTATTATTAAGCGTCGCCAATGGCTTCCAAATTTGTCTAGATTTAGAGATTTTTTACGTGTGATTTACACAAAAATGGATTCGACGGGATTAAGCTCTGAAAAGAGGGCGTCTTTG
>JAJFUY010000105.1 GCA_021372185.1 Chlamydiales bacterium
TAGATGCACTTATCGCATGGCTGAAATCTGAGCAAAAAATTAGTGACTTGATAAGAACTGATACTGCAAAGGCAGATGATAAAAAAGCAGATCAAATTAAAACTGATAAAAAGCTTGATGATGCAAAAGACGCCACCATTAAAGCCGATGCCACAAAAGGCGACTCTATCTTTGCAAATTCTTTTACAAATCCATTAAACGCCGCACTTCAAAGTTTTATCACAGCCGGAGGTGTGCAAAATACTCCCCTTAATTTAGGCTCACTCCAGTTTCTAAAAAACAACTCTATCGCCCTTGCTGGGCTGAATATTGCAGACCCTAGCCTCCTTACTCAAGCCTACCAAATGGCCTCCCAGAAGCTATTGATTACACTTCTGCCAGAAATTAACACTTCTAACCTTAACACAACACAGGCAGAAAAAACCGGTGAGCAATCAAGAGCTGACACCATCCAAAAACGCCTTGTAGACGATATACGCATTGCAATGCAGGATAATGCCATCCCTCTTAATATGCAGTCCTACTTAGTGCTCTGGACAGCCATTACTCTACCGGCAACTCAAGCTCAAGGGACACAAAACCCCGTTGTAAACCCAGCTGTAACCCAAATTGCCTCAAGCTCTAAAGATGTGGATTTAACTAATCAAGAAACAATAGCCGCAGGCGCAAATGTTGCGGCTCAGGTCGCTCAAAGCATAGTATCAGTGACAGGCCTGCTTCCAGCAAGCCCCATAGTTGCCAGCGTACTTGCAAGCATACCAGCCCTTTCTAATGACACAGGCACCAAAATTACAGATGCCCTTACAGACCAACTAGGCATGCTGAGCTACATATACTCTCAGATGGCTCCATACTGGTCAGGCCCAGCAGCAGTATCGCTCATGGCAGCCTCTCGAGGCGGTGAAGTGACAGAACAGAAAAAGCTTGAAAGCTCAGTTAGAGCCTTTGCAATAGCGCTAGGAGCTCTTTTAAATGACCCAACTTTTGACAAAATTCTCGCAGCAATTATAAAAAAAGCCATGCCCAACATTCCCGAAGAACAGCTAAAAATCTTCATAGCTGCCATGAAGGTATCAGTGCTTACAAATGCCTTAGTAGCCTTGTACATCGTGCTCTTACGTAAAACAAATGGCCAATTTAGAGCCGATGAGCTCGCCCAGTTAATACTAGGCCCCCCAATTGACGAACGGGGCGATATTGACGACCTCCTTAAAGGCATAGTAAAATCAATCCAGACCGAGCTTCTATACATCCCAGTAGCCAGAAGAGCTGCCTTCATCAACAACCTCCTCTCAGCCTACGACGCCTCCACAGACATAAACGCCCTCGTAGACCCCACAAAGCAGTTCCTCAACCTACTTGACACCACCCTAAACCAAGACTCCGCCGCGAGCACCAAGGGGTAAGGCAACATCTTACTGCAAAACACAGGCCTGTTTGGGTTTAGGAATACCCTTAATTTGCTCTAGGCGCTTGGTTGACTCTGGGAGTGTTAATCGTCTCTCTACAACAGGTTCTACCATCTGTAGCGCAAGGGACTGAAAAACAGTAAGTTTTTTGCTGTTTTGTAAGATTTTCACTGAACTTTTCTTTAGCTGTTCAGATTCTTCTTTATCTTCAATGAACCAAGAAGGAGCGCCGTTAAATGCTAATTCAAATACAATGCAGCCGAGAGAATAGACATCATTAGACATCCAGCTTCCAACATATTTTCCCCGTTCTTTTCGCTCCGGGGCTCTATAGTGATGAGTGCAGATCCCAATGTTATAGTTTTTCCACACTTCATCCACACACACAGAATCTGGATCGCAAAGAAGTACCTTACCCTTTTTACAAACAAGCATATTTGAAGGTTTTAGGTCTCGATGCACAAGACCTGCATCATGCAGTAGTTGCACCGTTTGAAACATTGAAGATATAGTGTTTATTGTATCTTGCAACGTCTTTTTTTCATCTATCCATGATCCCAAGGTGTAGGAGATGTGCTCATAGATGCCAAGGCGTTTATGCGACTTTCCTATAAAGCCAAAGCTTGCAATATGTAGAGGAAATACATCTCGCCCCTCAAGTCGTTTGCTGATTTCCATTTCTCGACTGTAGCCTTCGTAATAATCACTCCTGCGCATGCCATCTCGTTTTAATGTTGAGAGTGCATGGCATTCAGAAAGGGTAGGCCCCCTCTCATTTAGAGTAAGAAGCTTGGGAACTCGAGAATTTTTAAAGGTTCCCCCAGCAGTTTTTTCTTTAGGAAGAAAAAGTGCAAAATTCTGCTCTCGCGAAAAGATAATAGAAAAACGAGAATTTGTCAGTTTTCGTGAAAGACAGCCTGATCTTGCATGGGAAAAAAGCTTTGCTACTGTATTGGCAAGAACTGAGAGCTCTTTATCTCGTCTTAGTGCTTTATGCACAAGACCTTCTATTCTTGGATCAACTTTGAGATTTTTGATCTCTTGCTTTGTGTAGGAAGGAAGCAGCGGTAAGGATATGTCCGCATATTTTTTCAGTATGTCACACACCTGTTGCATGTCTTTGGGGCGCACTTCAGGATTGCTGTGCATCATCCATACGCCAAGCTTAGCTAGGTAGTTACTTTGAGGTAACGGATCTTTTGTCAACACATCTCTTGCCGCATCCCCTTCAAGATCAAAATCAGCACGTGCTATCACGAACTCATCTTCTGTACACTTACAACCAGCGAGCTGGCAAAAGATTACTCCTAATGCAAAGATATCCCCTTTATACCAGTCACCCATAAAGGGAGGGGTTGTGCGTTCCGGAGGCACGGTAGCTATCGAATAGCCCATTATGCCAGCCTCTTTTCTTACTTCCACTTCAGAGACTACATTTCTATCATTAAAAAAACATACACCTTTCTCGTAGACTATCTGATCTATATGTAATTCACGATGAACAAGACCCTTTTGATGAAGGCAAAGGACCTGTTCTGCCAGACTTCGTGCCAGTATGCATCTATCTGCATAGGTTTTTTGAAGAATAAGGTCAACAGTATCTAAAGATAATGCTGACATAGTATCACATATTGAATCAATAGGTTGCATAATTACCTTAATAAGAAACAATTGTATCATTTCTTACTATATTTTTCAATTGCAATTGTTATTAATTATTAACACCCGCTATCTTGATCATAATTAGATCAAGATAGGGATGGATGCAACTACTTAGCTTGCGGCTTCGTAGATTAAGATGGTGCTGTGTTTGCAGGCATCTTCGTGGGGGGTGTGGGTTTTGTTTTTGCCGCGCACCTTGGTTTCGGGTGACTTGTGGATTGTCACTCGGCCGTCGTCATACTCAACCCAGCCAGCTTTTTCTGGAGTATAGGTATAGGCATGCCATGTGCTATCGCGGCAGATTACAATAGACACCAGTTTATAGTGGGCGGTTTTGCCACCTTTTACCGGCACATCCAGTTTTTCTGACGGAATAATTACAGCTCGTGAATACCACTTATCGCCATAATCATCTTTGATGCGCGGGCGATCAACATAGATTGGCAAAAAGCGTGGTGGGTTTGCTCCAAACACGGTTTTATCAGCATTTACGATGTCTTGCAGAGATTTTCTTTTAGTAGAATCAATAACTTTAATATTAAAGAGCATTTCCTTCTTCTTTTTAGAAGAGGATTCATATTCCATTGATTGCTTGTTAAATTGCTTTAGTAAGAATTTCAGAAAGGTTGCCTGGTGAAACCCGTCATCCATCTTTGCTGGAAGGCCTTTTTTAATAAACAGCTTCTTTAACGCACGCACTTCTTTAGAAGTAACAGGGCGTCTTTTATTTCCGTTTTTACCTTCTGCAACATCAAACAAACGAAAGAGCTCTGTTTTAATTTCATCTTTTTCATTTGGTTTTGGAGCAAATTCTTTTCTAAATACTTCCGATGCTCTTAGTGCTTGTATAACACTAATCATCCAACATGATGAGGCATCATTTGTCATTCCTTCTGATTCTGATTCGGACTCGGATTCAGATTTAGAAGATTTAGATTTCGAACTCGATTTAGATTTAGATGGCCCGTGATAATATACATATTCACTTGTTGGCCTTTGATATTCTTGAATATCCATTGATGGTGAATAATACATGTAACACTCCTTTTATTAATATTACGAGGAGTACTATATGCCTTTACGGATATTTGTGAACCATTAAATAATTGTAACTAAGTTAAGAAAAAATAAAGGCACATAATTTATGTGCCTTTATTAAATTGAAATTAAGCAGATGCTGCGATTTTTGCATTTGCAAATTGAGTCTCTAATTTACCAATTGCTTTGGTATATTTTTGATCAATTTTGTTAAGAAGATTACTTTTCCATGCGCGGTTTGCTTGATTACGCTGAATGTACGTATTAAGTACTTCTGTTTTTCTGCGATCAATTTCCATACGCGTTAATATGGCCGTAGCAGTACCCACAACGGCACTTACAACTCTTACCGGCTTAGGATTTCTACGATTAAATGTGGTATGTGTATGGATAGAACTATTCGTTGCTAATTTCAACTCTTGCGAGCTAATGTACTGCTGTTCTGTTTGATTCCACTTTGCAAGTTCAGAATCAAGTTTATAAAACTCTCTTTCTGTATCAGATTTATATTCTGCTTTATTTGCATCGGCTTTACCCATAGCATTAATTAATTCGACTACCTTTGCATAAAACTGAGGGCGCTTATTTTCTGGAGCTTGTGTCATGCGCTCTAAAAGTGCAAACTGTACGATATCATGAGTTGTGTATCTAGTTTCATACACTTGTCTTAATGTACTTTTACTAGACAGCACGTTAACTGCTGACTCTCTACTTTGTTTGAGTTCAAAGTCGTGTGCCATGTTGTATTCTGGAAGATATAAAACCGGTTTACGGATTTGACTTGGTCGCGCAATATCAGCATCTAGACTATCTACACTTTTACGGAAAATGTGAGTGTAATAGCTTGCAGGCACTAAACCTACAACAAATGGAACTGCTATAAATAACAGAGGCAGGGTGCCAGTGACAGCTGTTGCAATAACTGCTCCAACTATACCAATAATTGTGGCTACAAGCGCTGTAATGGCCAGCACTTTTTTAAATCTTTCTGAGCCTATAACTTTTTTAGCAGCTTCTGCTTTTATAGTGGCAGTGGTAAAATCTTTGCTATATTGAGCATCATCGGCTTTATACTGTTCAGTAATCCTTGCAACTGCCGCTGCATGTACTCTTTTATTGGTTGTTTCTTGGTCGTTGGCAACATCTTTGATGGCCAAGCCTACTTTGGGGCCATTCACTATACTTGCCGTGTCTGGGACGTGAAATTTCGGGTAAATTGCTGCTGGAATTGAAAATGCCATTATATCTCTCCTTATTAGTAAAATAAAGAGAGATTATATAGAAAATATTTATTTTATGCAATAAATATCTTTAAGGAGTGAGACGCTCCATGCCACCCATATACGGGCGTAGGGCTTTAGGAATAATCACGCTGCCATCGGCTTGCTGATTATTCTCTAATATGGCCACTAAGAGGCGCGATGTGGCAAGTCCTGAGCCATTAAGAGTATGCACAAACTCAGGCTTTTCGTTTTTCTTGCGGTAGCGTATTTGGCCACGTCTTGATTGATAGTCAGTGCAATTTGAAATAGATGACACTTCGTAGTAGCGGTTTTGTCCTGGCAGCCACACTTCTACGTCAATTGTTCTACTTGAAGCAAATGACATATCGCCTGTTACTAGTAGCATACTACGGTAGTGAAGCTCTAGGCCTTCCAAAATACCTTCAGCACGAGCTACCATCTCTTTAAATAGTGCATCGCTCTGTTCTGGCGTGCAGAAAGAAAACATTTCTACTTTATTAAACTGGTGCATGCGGATAAGGCCGCGCTCTGTTGACCCTGCCGCCCCAGCTTCACGTCTGAAGCATGGAATGTAGGCAACGTAGCGAAGAGGCAGTATCTCTTCTGGCAGTATTTCATCACAGTGCATACCGTTGAGAGCTACTTCTGCAGTAGGAATTAAGTATAACGGGTGTTCTTCTTCAGAAATTTTATACTGCTGATTTTCAAACTTAGGTAGCTGCCCTGCGCTATAGAGACCCTCTCTTTTTACCGTAATTGGCGGCATAATCTGCTGCCAGCCATCTTTTACGTGATAGTCAATCATGTAGTTAATAAGTGCCCACTCAAGACGTGCACCGTTGCCACAGTATATTGGCCAGCCAGATCCTGTGAGTTTTGCTCCGCGCTCAAAATCAAACAATTTTAGTTTTTCATTAAGCTCAACGTGGTGTTTAAAGCTAAATGCAAATTCAGGCTTTTTACCCCAAGATTTTACTTCTACATTTTCTTTAGGGTCTAAAGAGACCTTTATATCATCCATAGGTAGGTTTGGAAGGCGTGCTAATAGATCGACGTACTCTAAATCAAGATCGGTAAGTTGACGGTCAAGGGCGTGAATTTCATCTGAATGTTTTGTCATTTCTGCTACAAGCGCGTCAGTATTTTCGCCTTTTCTCTTAAGTTGACCAATGGTGTCTGAGGCTGTGTTACGAGTGGCTTTAAGCTGGTCTACACGTGTCTTTTTTTCACGGATTTGTGTATCAAGCTCTAAGATGCGCGTTAATTCCGCATCTGGTACTTTTGTTTGTAATTTTTTGGCTATAGCCTCTGGCTCCTTGCGGATCAGTTTAATATCCAACATGAAATGAATCTCCCCTGAATAAGTTTGTGCTATACAATAGCAAAAAATGGTACTTTCTAGTAAGAAAAGTCAGAGGTAAATAAAAATATGAGCACTGTTGCAGTAGGAAGAGCCAAAGCTCCTAGAGCTTTAAAAAGAAGAAAACCACCCAAAGATACTCAAAAAATTACTGTGGGGCAATATTTACTCAAGCGACTTTCTCAGCTTGGCCTTACCCATTTTTTTGTTACACCTCACCCAGATTTAGAATCCCTTCAAAGAACTATTGAGCATCACCCAAAAATCACTCTTGTCGAAAACCCATCTACAGAATCATGTGCAGAGATGGCCGACGGTTATGGCAAAGCTCGTGGTATTTCAGCTATTGCACTCTCTGGCCATGGCGCTAAAGCCCTTGATATGCTTATGAGGGCCTATTCAGAGTCTGTCCCACAAGTTGTAATCTTTGGCACCACCGATTCCAAGCAAAAAATTATCGATGACCCCTCTAGCATACTCGAAAAGCTCTTTCGCCAGTATAGCGCCAGCTGGACTGAGCTTTTAGACCCAGCTCTTGCCGCAAAAAAAATAGACCGAGTACTAGATTACTGCCTCTTTTTTAAAAAACCCGTCTGTATAGAGCTACCAGATGAAATTGTAGACTGCATTATTCCAGAACACACCTATCATCCCATGGAATTTGGGGTATCTGACCCAGACACACTTGACGAAGTACTTTTAGAAATTGAATTTCTTTTTAAAAAAGCCAAACATCCGCTCATTCATCTGGACCGAGAAGTCGTTGCCCACAAGGTAGAATCCCTACTACTCCATTTTGCAGAACGCTGGCATATACCAATAACAAGCTCACATAGCGCCAAAACCTACTTTTTAGAAAGCCACCCAAACTTCTGCGGCAGCCTTACTGAAGAGCTAGTAGCAAAAGCCGACCTTGTCTGTGTCATTGGTAAAGAGCACCTTTCAATGCGGCATAAAGGCGCCAATATTTTAATTAGCGCACAAGATGTCACGATTGACGAGCGTTTTTACCCACAGCTGCTTCTAAAAGAGGTATTGTTAAGCCTATGTGAACTTGAGCCTAATAAAAGGCCTAAATTATGGCAGGCTGGAAGCCTTCCAGACTCCCTTTTAGAAGATGTTGTAATAACCTGCCGCGATAAAGAGCTGTTAGAGGACATGTCACCCTATTTTACAGGCGACGTACTCTCAAGTGACATAGCAAGTCCCCACTATGCCCTAGCGGCCGCTATTGGTGCCAGCAAAGCCCTACCAAGAAAGCGCCCAATAGTGCTCATAGATGAAGCAGACCTACGCTCAAGCCTAACCGAGCTCTACATAGCCCACGAAGAGTGCTTACCGATTTTAATATGCGTAGCAGGCAACGGAAGCTGGGTAAAAGGCCTCTTTGCCGACATCCCCGTCTATCGCCGCCGTATCCCCGAAGTACTGCCCTACGAACTCGTCGTAATCTCCCTCGAATAACTCTTATTCTCAATCTTGATCTTTGTCTT
>JAJFUY010000118.1 GCA_021372185.1 Chlamydiales bacterium
AAGACTTATGTAAATCCTATAACAGCTTGTGAAGGCATTTTTCTTGCCATTTCAGGGACGACTACATAGGCACAGTGAAATTAGCGGTTTTTTAAAGTGCCAATTGTGCTCATTTGCGCCTTTTTATTGTAGCTTTTTCCCACCGATTGCGTAAAAATTGCGTAATTTAATGAAATTTCGAGCGAACAGTAAAATCTCCTTTATCAGCTATTACCAGCTGCTGACCTGAAAATCAAGTTTCGATCATTATCTCTGATATTCTGCTTGACAATTCTATTGTTTTGGTACAATATTACGGATATACTTGAATAAGTCAGAGGTTTTGGACCATGTCAACTAGGACAAAAATAGAGGAGGCGATTGAAGCTTTTCGCAAAGCTGGGGGCATTCTTACGATGTCTGAGGCTATACAATTGGGAATTCATCGTCGGCAGCTTTATGCTTTGCGTGATTGTGGTCAATTGGAGGTCATAAGCCGAGGTTTATATCGATTGATCGAAATGCCTGAGCCTTCGTTACCAGACTTCATACCTATTGCTAAAAAAGTTCCTCAGGGTGTCATCTGTTTGATTTCCGCTTTAGCATTTCATGAGATTACAACACAAATCCCTCATTTCGTTTATGTTGCCCTACCAAGTGATGCGCATAAACCAGTGATTCCATATCCTCCTATGCGATACTTTTGGTATACAGAAACATTGCTTAAAACGGGTGTTGAAGAACACTCCATGGATGGATGTGTTATTAAAATATTTGACATTGAGAAAACTCTTGTCGATTGCGTTAAATTTCGCAATAAGATCGGCATGGATGTCGTGCTGGAAGCTTTGAAAATGTACTGGCAACGAAGAGGATCAAACATTGATAAGTTATTTGAATATGCTAAGCTTTTTCGCGTTGAACGAACCCTAAAACCTATTATGGAGACTATTGTCAGGGGTTAATTCAAATAATAAGCCAAAAAAGAATCTTGGAGAATCGATTCGGCAACGACTAAAAAACCTCTCTGAAGATCGAGAACGCCCATTTGATGAGATTCTACGCTATTATGCAATGGAGCGCTTTCTTTACCGACTGAGTATCAGTTCTTATGCAGAGAAGTTTTTTCTTAAGGGTGGTCTAATGTTGAAAGTATGGAACTCAAGAGACCATCGGGCTACAATGGATATAGATCTTTTAGCACGAACCTCCAATCAGATCGAGAATCTGCAAAACATCATCACAGAAGTCGCTTCAATTCAAGACGACGGGGATGCAATTTTTTTTGATACGCAAAAACTAATCCTACGCCAAACCCAAACAGGTGGTGATTATCAAGGAGTCAGTGCTAGCTTTTTTGCTCAACTATATTCCACAAAGATGCCAATCCTTATTGACATCGGCTTTAATGATGTGATCGTTCCAAAGCCGCAAAGAATTCATTATCCTACTTTGCTTGAAATGCCGACGCCTGTACTAATGGGGTATACCCTTGAAACAGTTTTCGCAGAAAAATTTGAGTCTATTGTAAAACTTGCGTTGGTCAATACTCGAATGAAAGACTTTTATGACCTTTGGACTATTTTTCGCATGGAAGGGCTCGATGTCAGTAAGATTAAACTAGCTATCCAGGAAGTATTTGCTAATAGAGGCTCGGAACTTAAATATCCTGCAGCATTTACTCCGACTTTTTATGATGCCCCAGAAACCCTTCTGCGGTGGAAGAATTTTTTATCTGCCATGGGCAAGGATCATATCGAATTCAAAGAGATCATTGAAGAAATATCTATTCAGATTAAGCCTCTAATTGCATTGGCTGGAAATCAATAAGGAGCATCATGAAAGCTGTTGTTTATCGTGGCCCTGGAAAAGTAAGTCTCGAAGAAAAGCCAAAGCCCAAACTTGGAAAATCTACAGACTGTATCGTGAAGGTCATCAAAACTACCATTTGCGGCACAGATCTTCATATCCGCAAAGGCGAAGTTCCGACTGTGGACATTGGTCGCACATTAGGTCATGAAGGCATTGGTGTTGTTGAAGAAGCTGGCAGCGCTGTTTTGAATTTTAAATCCGGCGATAAGGTTCTTATTTCCTGCATCACTTCTTGTGGAAGATGTTCTCATTGTAAAAATAAGATGTATTCCCACTGTGAATTGGGCGGATGGATTCTTGGCAACCGCATCGATGGGACACAGGCTGAATATGTGTGCATTCCTTTTGCTGACACCAGCCTTTACCATTTGCCCCAAGGTTTAGATGAAGAGTCGCTTGTTATGCTTAGCGATATCTTTCCTACAGGGTATGAAGTCGGTGTGTTAAAAGGACAGATTAAGCTTGGTGATACTGTGGCTATCATAGGTGCAGGTCCAATTGGCCTAGCCACTTTGCTCACCGCTCAGTTCTATTCACCTTCTCAGATTATTGTTGTCGATATCGATGACTTTCGCTTGCAGATGGCTAAAAAAATGGGAGCCACGATGACTATTAACGACTGCAATAACCAGGCGGTAGAAAAAATCATGCAACACACCAATCAAAAAGGTGTTAATGTTTCCATAGAAGCAGTAGGAAACCCTAAAACCTTCGACACCTGTCAACTCATCCTCGCTCCCGGCGGCTTTCTGGCCAATATAGGCGTTCATGGCAAGAGTGTGAATCTTCACCTAGAAAACCTTTGGCATGAAAACATTACATTAACAACAGCTCTCGTTGACACCTTTACCATTTCAACTCTTTTAAAAATTGTCGAGTCAGGCAAACTGCACCCAGAGCAACTCATCACTCATCACTTTTCCTTAAGTGAAGCCATGCATGCTTATGATGTCTTTGAAAATGCTTCCAAAGAACAAGCTTTAAAGGTAATTCTACAGCCTTAATTGGATCACCTCTGATTTTTTGATTTCTATGAATGGAGCATGGATGGTGAAAGTGAATTAAAATACATGCATGTTATATCAATTTTAATGGTGAGTGAAATATACAAAAGCTTGGTAGAAAGAGACAAAAATTAAAATAAATAGCTCAGACTAAAGAGGTCCCTAAGATGATTTATAAAAATCCAATCATGTATTACTTCAACCTATTTCTTGTAACAATTACTTTTTGTTTTATTTTATGTCCAGCTTCGGCGTTCGTTCAGGAAGATATGCATGCCCTCAAGGAAAAAAAAGAAACTAGCAAAACTACTGACTCTCTTCAACTTCCTGTCAAAGTAGATGTTAAGCCAAAAGCTCTCGATCATGAAATTAGCCAACGTCTTGAAAACATATTAAAATCTACAAACTGGTTCCTGGATCCCATTGTAAATGTAAAAGATGGTGTTGTTTTCTTAGAAGGTACAACTAGGGCTGATGAATACAAAAAATGGGCTGGGGAGTTGGCTCATAATACGCAAGATACGGTAGCTGTAGTTAATCAAATTCAAGTTATGGCACCTTCTATTACCGATTTTCAACCAATCATTGCTGGATTACTTGAACAGTGGCGCAGTTTACTACGAACTATTCCTTCAATTATTTTTGGCTTGCTCATTTTAGTAATTACTTGGTTCGCTGTTAAAGGAATTACTTTTTTAGTTCGCTTATTTTTGAAGAGCAGGCTCAAAAATCCCCTCCTTCAAAGAGTGATTATCTGGGGAATAGGCTTAGGGATTTCCCTGATTGGGTTATACACTGTCTTTCATTTAATGGGATTAACAGACATTGCACTGACTGTTATTGGAGGAACTGGTTTGCTGGGTATTATCTTGGGAATTGCTTTTAAAGATATTACAGAAAATCTTTTGGCTAGTATTTTTCTTAGTGTTAACAATCCTTTTCACGGAGGGGATCTGATTGAAATTGATGGGATCACAGGATATGTACAAAGGCTTACGATTCGAAGCACAATTTTAATCACTTTAGAGGGCAATTATGTGCAAATACCGAATGCCAAAGTTTATAAAAGTAATATACGCAATTATTCTAGCAACCCTAATCGAAGAGAAGATTTTATAATAGGTATTAGCTATGGATGTGCCATCTCAGATGCTCAAGAAATCGCCCTAAAAATTCTCAAGGAACATCCGGCGGTCCTAAGTGATCCTGAGCCATGGGTTTTAGTTGATAATTTAAGCAGCACTACGGTGAATCTCCGAAT
>JAJFUY010000134.1 GCA_021372185.1 Chlamydiales bacterium
AAAACAAACCAAAATTCCTTTTAGCTAATTTGGTGCTATGCAATTGTTTTAGAGCCCGATTTCGGGCGATTGAGCAAAGCCCACTGTGACCGTAGGGAACGGTGGGAATAGAATGTATAGAAAATAGAGCCCGGCTGAGGGCGATTGAATCACACTGTTCAATCGCCCTTAGCAGGGCTCTCTTTTTTATTATATCCCATCCCCACCGTTTCCTGCGGTCACGGTGGGCTTTTCTCAGTCGCCATAAATCGGGATCTAGAACTAGGCTGCGGGGGCAGCGAGGGTGGTGTTGGGTGGAATGTGAGTTTCAAATTCTTCGCGCAAGAGTTGGAACTTGGCAAGTAGAGCCTGGTTAAGTTTTAGGGTGAAGTTTGTGTGAGCCCGTAGCTGGAGACGTTTTTCTGCAAGGGCGTCGTAGGCTTTTTGTTGTGCGAGGTGTGCAATTTCGCTCTTTAGGCTTTTTATGCGAGCAAGTACTGCTGTTACGTGCTTTTGGCGTAAAGCTATGGCCATGTCCAAAAATTCGCGGGAGAATTTTACTGCCTGCTCGCGGCTTTTGCCTTTTGTTTTGTCGGCAATTACAGCATAGAGTGACTGAATCATGCTTTTGCCAACTTCGTTTAGCGTATTGGTAAGGGTAGCATCAATAGCTTTGCTGATTTTTGGGGATTCTTGGCAGGTGTCATCGGCATCTATATTTGTTCCGAGCAAAGCGTTAAGGCTTGTAAGCTTTTGGATGTATTCTTGCTCAAGCTCATGAAGGCGCGCTAGCTTATCAGCTAACATAGTCTGTTTTTGAGTGTCAAGCTCAAGCTGCTTTTCAACCACTGCTAGCTCTTTGGTTACGGCATAGAGGGTGCTTTTTGCTCGCTGCTGCACTCTATAGCTTGCTTTTGCTTCTCTCATTGATTCTAGCATCATGCTTTTGGCGTCTTTATCTTTGATGAGGGCATCACGTGCACGTTCTTGTGTGGCTTGTTGCTCTTTTGCTGCTAAATATTCTCCGTCAGTAAGGCGGGTGATACGGCGTTGCAAGGCTTTTAGCTTAAGTGTGGCCTCAGAAATTTCTTTTTCTAGTGTGGCTACAACGGCCTCTTTTTGCACAGCTGCCAGTTCTTTTGATTCTCTAAACTCAGCTTGTTGGAGGCGCTCGAGGCTATTAAAGGTAGAAATAATATCGCCGCCTTCTGGCATATTTTTGGTATGCATTAAAAAGAGGGTGATTTGTCGTTTTTCTTCTTGAGACATATATTCTAATTCGCGTGGAGTAAGCTCTAAGAGTTTTGCCTGCTGGCCAGGAGGTAGGCTGTTATAGAGCGAAGCTAGTGCGGCATAGAGTTGCTCTTTTTCTTGTGCATGCTGGGTTGAGAAAAATGTATACATATCAAGCCCAAAGCGTGCTTTAAAGCCATCTGCATATTCTGGATGATAGGTATCAATGATCTCTAATAGATGCTCTTGCTGTGGTACGGTCATCGCTCTAATCTTAGCTGGTGTGCAAATTGCCTTTTCAGGCCCTTCTAGATGCGCATAGAGTTCTAAAATGTTCTTGAGGCGATGGTTTGTTGTGTGGGTAAGTGCTCTAAAGGCATCTAACTCCCAGCCCATAGGGCTCTCTAATGCCATCTGATACTTCCAGTGCTTTTGATGCGAATGTGTGGCTACAGCTAGGCGTACACGTTCTTTATCTGAGTGAGTCATTTTGTTATACTGCGCGGCTGTTAGGTCATTCCCGAGTTCATTGTATGCGGCCACTATTCTATCTGTATCTTTATCTAAAAAGTGTTTGTAGCCTTTAGAGTGTGCAACAGTAAACAAAATGTCTTCTTGCTGATCTGTTGGTAGCTGAAAGTACTCACTTAAACTCAGGGTAGAGAGTGCTTTTGTTGGCATGCTCATGCTATCAAGCGCTTTTAACACGTGCTTAATTTGTTCTTCATAGCCCAACTTAGGGGCATGAGTTTTATCAATGAGGTATTTTTGCTCTTCAGGCGAGAGTGCTTTAAAGTTCGCAATACGAGCCGGGTCTATATAGCCTGAATCCAGTTGCTGGTTATAGGTTTTTTGTAGCCAGCTTCCGGCAGTTGTAGAGCTATTTTTTACAAAAAATGCGCCTTTATTCAGTACGTGTTTAGAATTTTCAGCTAAAAAATACCAAAAGGGCTTTGAGCTATTTTGTATGCAGGAGGCCGTTGACCTCATCACGTGGGGGACTATCCGCTGCAAAATAAAAGGCAATACTGTAAGCGTTTGGCTACTAAGAAATAGCCAGCTGAGTATGGGGAAACCCCAACTGGCCAAACCAGACATCGCCTGGTTCAAAGTGGTTAGAGACTCATCGGCATGAGTTTTGTGGGCTATTTTTGCCTTTTCTGACAAAAACTGCTGCATCTGAAGCTCTGTTTGTAGATGTGCATCCATCTGCACAGATAAAAAGTTGTGATTTGCGGCGTTGATGTTGTGGACGGCATCTAGTGCCCCGAGTGCTTTTTGTAGTGCCGGTTGCACGTTGTTTATATACATTTCACGTAAAAATTTACTAAAAGGGTCGTTAGATGATGCCTGCTGCAACAGTGTGCCCCAAAGACCGCCAATTTCTAAAATAGCCGCTTCAGATAGCGTTGAAGCATCAAGTTTTGCTTTTGTTTTAGCATAATTAACGGCAGTTTCTTGCCATTTTGCCATTTCTTCTTGCACTTTTGGGGGAAGTTTTTGTCCGCTAGTAAAGAGGCCTTTTACGCTTTTTGCAGTATTTGATACGCTATTAACAAGTGAATTGGCAGTTGGGGCTACGGCTTTTTTGAGATGATCTATACCCTTGCCAAATCGTGTCTGGCCAAAGGCTTCAAGGCCTTGTGTAAACCAGGCGCTCCAGCTGCTAGCTGTCTGTTGAGCCACCTCTTCTGCTTTGTCGCCAGCTACTTCAATAGCCTCAACAATAACGCTAGTTGTTGCCATCTCTTGAATGGCGGCTAAAAATTCTTGGCTATTAGGATCTAGTTTTAGCTTTTGGGCATACTGTAAGATGTTTTCAGGGCTTTTAAGAATTTCATAGACATCTTCTTTGCAGATATACTTAAAACCTTTATCTACGCAATCTTTAACAACGGCATCAGAGAGTGTTTGGAAGTGTTTTTGAGTTTTGTTAGCAAGCTCAGTTAAAGTGGCGTTGTGCTCTACAACTACACTTGCTTTATGGCTAAGATCCATCTGTTTATCTACCCAGGATATCGCCTCTAGTACTTTTCCTTCGGCGTTTACTGCGTGTTCAGTTATCAAGTTTGGCAGCTGAGCAAAGGTCTTTTCTATTTCATAAATGGGCAGGCCACCTTGTTCTAAAAAGCTGGCAGTAACTTGTTTGCCATAGGGCAAAATCATCAGTATTTCTAGTGCGCTTGCAGCTTTATTGAGGCCGCTAGATATCCAGGAGGCAAGTGTGCTGTTGCCAATAGATTCAAATAAAGACCGTGCCGTATTAGATAGGCTATCAACGTGCGTTTCTGGATTTATAGAGGCAAAGCTTGCCTGTATTGCCCCTTGGCTTACTACGTGTGGGCCAATATTGCTGTAGATTTTATTCATATCAATCACGGTGGCAGTAGG
>JAJFUY010000152.1 GCA_021372185.1 Chlamydiales bacterium
AAAACTGCCTGGAAATGGATTCTAGAGGCTAAATGGATAGAAGATTTTGCTAAAATAAAACCCAAGCCAAAGATAATCAATGCAACCGAGGGTGGTCTTGGTTTACAAAACATCCCCGATATGAGCCTAAAAGAGGTGTCACAAAAATACCTGACAGTTGCTCGAGACCTTGATAGCCTTGTGCATACGGCTATTCAAGATGTAGGCATAATTGATGATACAGCCAAAATGATTGTACAAGGCTGCACACAAATGTATGACAGCTTAGAGCGGGTAAAAGCGCATTTAGATGCGTTATGTAAAACGCTGACAAACAATATCAATGATTCAGAAGTGGTGCTGTTGCAATCAGAGCTTAAAGAAGAAATTGCCTACCAGTATATTCTAGAGGTCTTTGACAAAATGCGCATTAAGCTTGAGCATTATAGACTGCAGTTTAAAGCACATCCTCAAATAGATGAAAAGACAATGCAGGCGTTTGAAATTGAACTTCTTTTAGAGCGCTACAAGTTTTTATATGAGACCGCTCAGATTAACCAGGTACTCATTGTGCAGAGTATAGAAAATGAAAAATCTAAAGGACGAGATGTTTCTCTTTTTTGTCCAAAGGCTCCTATACCGTGTTAAAACAGCTGATCATTCGTAAAAAACTGATTGAAGAAACAGAATATGAGGGAGATACTCCTCACGGTAAATCTACTCGCTACCGAAAAGATGGCAGTATTATGTGGGTGGGTTTTTATAAGATGGGTGTCCTCCATGGAGAATCACTTGGCTACTATAAAGAAGGCACAATAAGTAGTAGGGCAGCCTATGTAGATGGCCAACTTGAGGGCAGTAGCCATTATTATGACAAAAAAGGGCAAATGACGTGTAGTTTGCAGTATGCAAAAGGTAAATTTCACGGGGTGCAAAAATATTTTTATGATAAAGGTCAGATAAAACTAGAAATCCCGTATAAAAAAGGTGTTTTTGATGGGGTAATACGCCTTTTTTATCCTCATGGGGGCTTATGCCGTGAAGTTATGGTAGAGGGTGGCCGCCGCCATGGTTTTGATAGTGCCTGGGCAAGTTCTGGTAAGGCAGTTTATGCCCTAGAATATGCCTGTGGGTCGTTTTTAAAGGCAGAATTAGAAGATCCTGTTGCTAAGGGCTATAATCTATAATTTTTTTATTTCCTATTTTTTTTCGATAAACATTGCCAAAAAAAAACCAAATGTGAGATAGTGGCTGCTTTCTTATGACTTAAGAGGAACTACACATGTCTCGTTATACAGGCCCTAAAAACAGAGTGGCCCGCCGTTTTGGCATTAATATTTTTGGCCGCATCCATAATCCGTTGGCGCATAAGCCACATCCTCCTGGACAGCACGGAGCTAAAAGGAAGAAGAAGTCGGATTTTGGTATTCAGCTTGAAGAAAAGCAAAAGCTTAAAGCTGCCTTTGGTATGCTGACGGAAACACAACTCGTGCGCTACTACAAAGAAGCTGCCCGTCACCACAAAAACACACCAGAGCTATTTTTACAAATGCTTGAATGCCGTTTGGACAATGTTGTATACCGCCTAAAGTTTGCGTCTACAATTTTCCAAGCTCAGCAGCTCGTTAACCATGGTCACGTTTATGTAAACGGCCGCCGTGTTGACCGCCGCTCTTTCCAAGTACAGCCTGGAATGACAATTACAATTAAAGAAAAGTCACGCAAGTCTAAAACGGTTATGAGTGCAGTAGAGAGCGGTACACGCTCAGTTCCTGCATACCTAAGCCAAGACTCTACGAACTTTTCAGGTCAGCTACTTGCTCGCCCAAGCCTAACAGAGATTTCTCTACCACTCGAGATTAATATCCCGATGGTCTGCGACTTCCTCGCCCACGGCGCATAAGCTAAGTTAGTAAATCCACATAAAAAGGCTTTAAGAGTTTTTACTCTTAAAGCCTTTTTTATTTTGTGGTGTGTGATTTTTTTTCAACGCAGAGATAGCTGCAAAAGACGCAAAGACGCAGAGAAATACAAAAACAAAAATTTAAACACAGGGTACACAGAGAGGGAAAACCGTGCTCTCTATTTTTTCTCTGGTTTTTGTATTTCTCTGCGTCTTTGCGCCTTTTGTAGCTATCTCTGCGTTAAAAAAAATCATACACCTTTATTTAAAGTCGTTTAAGCTTTACGGAATTGCTCACACCTTGTATAATTATATTTTGTTAACAATGAGGGACATATGGCAGATCGTATTGAAAGAGTAAATTCATGGCTGTCAACCATGCCGGCAATGCCTATGTACGATCAACCTGTATCACGCGTGACTCGTGGCGATGCAACTCAAGGCTCATCCTCAGAAGTTCAAGAAGTAAAACGCACCCTACTCCTTTTTTGCTACGACACGTATGGCCCATGTCCTAAACGTGACGCTTTTATCGCACCAAAAGTCTCTATCTCGCTAGAGCTTGTGGCGAGCATCTTAGAGCAAATCAATGCAAACCGAGCGCGCTACCCTGTAAAAATCTAGCGTATTAAACGAGATCTGTGGTAAAAACTACCCCGTGATCGTTATATTAACTGAAAAACCATCCGTTGCTCGAGATATTGCTTCTCATTTAGGGGCAAATGCCCGCCATGACGGCTACTTTGAAGGCAAAGGCTACCAAGTTACTTGGGCATTTGGGCATCTTGTCTCTTTAAAAGAGCCGGATGATTATGACCCATTGCTTAAAAAGTGGTCGCTTCAGACACTTCCCATAATACCCAAAAATTTTGAGTTAAAAGTAGTAGATGACAAGGGCGTTAAAAAGCAGTTTGCTGTCATTAAAAAACTTTTTAAGGCTGGAAAAGAGCTTGTTTGTGCCACTGACGCAGGCCGCGAGGGTGAGCTTATTTTTCGTTATATCTTAAGCCTTGCAGAGTGCACACAAAAGCCTTTTAAACGCCTATGGCTTTCATCACTTACAGAAGAAGCTCTGCAAGTTGCTTTTCAGAACCTTAAAGATGGTACAGAATATGACAATCTTTTTGCTGCTGCCCGCTGCCGTAACGAAGCTGACTGGATTGTAGGCCTAAATGCTACTCGCAATTTTACCGTGCGCTATGGCAAGGGAACAACGCTTTGGAGCGTAGGGCGAGTGCAGACACCAGTTTTAGCCATGATAGTAAACCGTGATGATGAAATACGCCATTTTACTTCCGAGCCCTTTTGGGATCTCTATACAAAATATAAAGACGTAGCCTTTAAAAGCAAAAAAGAGCGCTTTAAAACAAAAGCTGAAGCCGAAGCTCTAATTGAAAACATTAAAGACCTACCCTTTACAATAAACAAAGTCTCTGCCAAAAAAGAAAACGAACATCCTCCTCTCCTCTATGATTTAACAGAACTGCAGCGGGATATGAATAGAAAGTACGGCAAAACTGCCGCCGATACACTCCAAATTGCTCAAACACTCTACGAGCAAAAACTTATCACGTATCCGCGTACAGATTCTCGCTATCTTACTCAAGATATGAAGCCGCAAATTGCCCAGGTGTTAGCGCAAATTGGCAAAACAAAAACAAAAGAAGTTGAAGCACTCGATCTTACTAAGCTAGAATTTTCTAACCGCATCATAAACGACAAAAAAGTTACAGACCACCACGCTATTATTCCAACAGGCAAGCCGCCGGGTAATTTGCCATTTGATCTCCAGGCAGTCTATGATGCTATTGCTATACGCCTTGTTGCCGTGTTTTACCCAACATGCGTAAAAGAAGTGACTACCATAGAGGGCAATGCCGCCGATGTGCCATTTCAGGCAAAAGGTGTGCGTATGGTAACACCTGGCTGGACAGTGCTCTACCCAAAAAAATCAGACGACAAAGAAAAGAAAGATAAAGAAGCTGATGAGGTGCAAGAGTTACCTTTATTTACTAAAGGTGAATCAGGCCCACATGCGCCCTATATCACTGAAGGCAAAACCAAGCCTCCGGCTCACTTTAATGAAAACGCTTTGCTTGGTGCTATGGAAACTGCTGGTAAAATGGTAGAGGATGAGGCCTTAAAAGAGGCGCTCAAAGAAAAGGGGATCGGCACGCCCGCTACGCGCGCGTCAATCATCGAAACGCTCATTAAGCGCAAATACATCGAGCGCAGTGGCAAAATGCTCACAGCAACCGATTTAGGCCGGTATCTGATAGCCTTAATACAAGACCCTAATTTAAAATCACCCGAACTTACAGGTGAATGGGAAGCAAAGCTCAAAGAAATAGAAAAAGGCAAATTCCAAGCGCTTGATTTTATGAATCAGATTGCCCAGTTTACAAGGCAGCTGATTAAAGAAAGTGATATCATGCAAATTCAGGCTGATACTTTTGGCGAGTGTCCAAAATGTAAAAGCCCAATCATCAAAGGCAACAAAGGCTATGGCTGCTCAAAATGGAAAGAAGGCTGCACCTACGTTTTATGGAAGCAGTACAAAACCATCGCCCTTAACGACAACCAAATCCGCAGCCTCTTACAAAAGAAAATCCTCGCCCAACCAATTGGCGGCGTAATCATCACCTTGTCAAACCAAGGCGCCATCCAAGAAATTCCCGTTCCAGAACAGGGCAACCGCGCCCCCTTCAAAAAATACACAAAACCCGCCCCCAAAAAAGCATAAATGAAAGATTGCGTGGCGCAAGCTTCCAATTCATTTTTTAGAACATGAATTGCGGGGCCGGGCCTGCGTAACTTTGCGTAACTTCCAATTCATTTTTTTAGAACATTAGGTGGATAATTGGTAGGCAGTTTTAAGGCACGAGAGACTTATTATGCCTATACCATATGCTACATGAATGTGGGAGTTGTTGGATCCAAATATAGATTCTAATATACAAGCATTTATGAAAGGGGCAGTGGCAACCACAACAGAAGAACTTATGAAAAATTTGGCAAATTCTCTAAATAATTGGTTTACTTGGTCGTTAGGATTGGTAAGAACTTTTGGGGAACTAAAAAATCTAGGAAGAGAATCTCCCACATAGTAAAGCCCGTATACTTCAGTTGCAAGGACGACTGAATGTAATGACATGTAAAATTCCTTATTATTAATGTAAAAAGTAGCCTGCTATGCCACCGGCTAGGATTACGAAGGGTTCTGGGATTTTTTTGGCTAAAAAGATGACTGATGTTGCAACAAGGCAGATAAGGACTGTTGTTGTATCGGTTAGAGCTTGTTTGCCTAGCGTAAAGGCCGCGCCTAAAATGATGCCGGATGCGCTTGCTGTAAGGCCTTTAATAAAGGCTTGGGCCGAGAGGTTTTTGCGAATTTTTTGGTAGAGCGGGGCAAAAAGTATGACAAAAAGGTAGCAGGGCAAAAATACACTGATTACCGCTACAAGTGCGCCCATAAATCCTGCTACTAAGTAGCCAATAAAGGCGCTTGTTATGAGTGCTGGGCCTGGCGTTACAAGCCCAACTGATACTGCATCTAAAAACTGAGAATTTGTGATCCACTTATATTCATCTACAACCCCTGGCTCTAAAAGCGGGATAATGGCTAGGCCGCTTCCAAAAACAAAGGCACCGGCCCAAGCAAAATAGAGGGCTAATTTTCCCAGGGTGGCACCAGAGGCCTCGCCATTTACTCCCGTCATAAGCCAGTGGGGGATAACGAGTGCAAAACAAGATGGGTGTTTAGTGATAGGCAAGGGGGCTTTTATACACATAGTTAAAAATCCAGAAGCTACGAGCACCCAGATAACAGAACTTGTGCAAAATGGTGAAATACAAGCACTTAAAAGAAAAAGTGTCCAGAGCAAGTGCTCTTTTTTACAGGTAATTTTAGCAAGTTTATAGGCAGATCTTATGATAACAGCCACAATACTTGCTCCTATACCATAAAATACCCCTTCTACCCACGATACTCCCACGTTATGGGTGTAAATAACAGCCAAAGCTATCACGAGTATAAAAGAGGGGAGCAAAAAGGCAATGGCGATGATAGTTGCCCCAAAAACACGTGCCTTTAGCCAGCCAAAATAGACCGCTAGTTTTGTAGCTACCGGGCCTGGACAAATTTGTGCCAGAGCCAGGCCGTGCGTGTAGTCTGTGTGAGAGAGCCAGGCTCGTTTTTCTACTAAATCACGCTGCATATAGCCGATGAGGGCAATAGGGCCGCCAAACCCAAAGGTGCCTAGCCATAAAAAGTAGCGGGCAAGATCCCAGATAGAGTAGGATTCGGTTTTTTCCATAGAACATACAATAGCACGTCAGAAGAAAATTCAGCAGTTTAAATGATTTATTTGATAGAATGAAATCTACAGGGGGGATAATGCTTCTATGGACCTAGTTTCTACTCTAACCGATTATGTATTAATACATTATAAACAAAAAAAGGATCAGATACCTAAGCGTTTGCAAGAGCGTTTAGTTGTGCGTGGGAACTCTCTTGTTATCAAGCAACTTTCTCTCTGGCAAAGAATACAGGCGAAGTTTGATATTGGCGCGGCTTCCAAAAGTGCAGTTCTTTCAAAACTTGCCTCAGTAAACCCTGACAAAATTACCTATATTTTCTCTAATACCTGGCAGACGTCAGAAATTGCTTTTATTTTTGAAAATATTGCCGAATGTCACGATAAAGAGCTCATTCAAGAAATTCTTGCTCGCTCTGAGATTCAGCAAAATATCAATATGAAAATCAATGGCTCTACGCCCTTAATGCTGGCAATAAAAAATAACAATCTTACTGCTATCCCTCTATTACTTGAAGTTGAAGGAATAGATCTTAACATCTACAACTTTGAAACGGATGATACAGCTCTTACATTGGCACTTGCTTTACATCAAGCCCCAAGTGTCAAGGAGCTCTTAAAAAAAGGGTGTAAAGTGCCGGTAAAGGCTTTTGCGCTGGCTAAAAGTGTGCCTAGTATGTTTGCTCTTTTTAAAGATGCCTCAAGTGAGCAAAAAAGTAAGCTGCTTGTAGATGCCGTAGAAAAACACAACGTTACAGTACTAAAAAAGATACTCAATGAAATGCATGAGATTGATATGTCACCGGCATTGGCTGTAGCTATACGTAATGGCAACACTGAAATATTAGAAAAACTGCTTGGCCATGGAGTAGATAAATCAGAAGCTTTGCATGTAGCCCTTAGAGAGTGGGCAGCGGGGGACATTGCCCTTGGAGCCGATGTGTTTGAAGTGCTCCTTGCTCAAAATAGGGGTAACTTGCAGGCATCGCTTATTGCTTTAAGTGATTTTGGTTCTCGCTCTACAAGATCTAAAGGGGAATATACCCAATTGCTTAAAACACTTGAGGCATATGACTCAAGTCTCAACCTCCAAGGTGAAAGCTGTTATAGAGCCCTTCTTAAAGCATCTGAGCGAGGCAATTGGGAGTTTGTGGAGGCTCTTTTAACGGCTGGTGCCAATGTGCAATTTGAACATGACGGTCCATCAAAAATCTTGCTGAAAGCAGCCTCTAGAGGCGATTCTGATGTGGTAAAACTCTTGTTAGATAAGGGGGCTGATGTTTCTTACCAAGATACTCGAGGTAACACGCCTCTCAAACGTGCCGAGCTGCGTTTGCAGTACGGCCACATCCCCGGAGGCCTCGAAGAGGCCGAACATGTCCTAGACATCATCAAACAACAAGCCAAAAAACAACCTTCTTAGTTCACAAATTTGTTCATATAAACATAAAAGCCACCAATGACGTGTGTTGTTTTTTAGAATCTGATGCGCATCCCATAAAGGGCTCTAAATAATACTTACTCTTATGGAATAATTCTTTGGCATATAGCAATATTACACGCCTTCTGTCATAGTGAGTGTCTAATTCGAGGTATCTCATGCGTACGTTTATATTGTTCATCTTTTCACTTTCATTATGTACTGCTAAAGTCAGTGCAGTTGAAGTACACCCTGATAACATCGATGAGAAAAAAAAGATCACTGAAGATACAGGTATCTGGCTGCCTCTTTCAGAATTATATCCATCAGAGCTTGCCAACCCAAGACAGGTGGCCTTTGCTTGCGGTCTTAGGTTTCATGATTCAATTTCTGGACGTGTTTCTAGCCCGGTTACGTTTGGTATGCAGTTTCCTGTATATAGGTTTGTAAAAGTTGATATGTTTTCTAAAACAGGTGATATGCAATTTGATATTGAAGGTGCAGTATTTGGAATCTTTAACCAGACAAAGCGCGATAATACTTTGATCAATACAGAATACTATGTAGGACTTCCTGTTACTTATGCCTATGATAAGTGGGCTCACAAAGTGCGCCTGTATCATGTCTCTTCTCACCTAGGTGATGAGTATCTAAAAACACATAAATATGCCAAACGCTACAACAAAAGCTATGAGGCTTTTGACTATTCACTCTCATACATGCTTACGGAATCGTTTAGATTGTATGCAAGGCCAGGAGTAATTATGCATAGTGACTCAGAGATGCGCTTAAAGCCACTTTATGTAGAATATGGAATTGATGTGCATTTAAATAAACGTATCTGGAAAGAACTGTATGGTCAGCCTTTTATATCCATGAATTTTGGAAATGCCCAAGATACAAACTGGGATATTGATGCTACGTACGCTATAGGCTACGAATGGGGTAGAATAGAAAACATAGGTAGAAAAGCGCGTGTCACTCTTGAATACCATACAGGGTTTTCTCAAGAGGGCCAATTTAGCCGTAAACGCGATAACTACCTACAGTTTAGTCTGTCTTATGGGTACTAACCTACAAGACCGATAATACCTGTGATTATGAGGTAAAGGGCCACTACAATATTTAGGGTAGATGGATAAATCCAAATGACAATTCCCGCAATAAGAGCGACGATTGGTGATATAGCTGGGTGAAACATAAGTTTTATACCTTTTTTTGGTTTTTTTATCGTATAATCGAAATGCCTTAAGTTCTACAAGGAGTTTTGTGTGAAAATAAAAAATGTTTCTATTGCGGTATTGTTATTTTTAATCACAAGCGCTTCCTTTGTCTATAGCCAGCACTATGACACGCACCCTTTTGTAGCTGCACAAAAAGACCTAAAGGAGCACCTTGAACACGTTCAAAAGCAAGTAGAGGCACGCTGGAAAATTTTTAGTGCCAATAAAACCTTTACCTATTTTGAAACGGCAAAAACTGACTTAGAGCTCACAAATGAATTTATTGCCATATTAGATACCAGAAAAGAAGTGTGGACAGCCACTGAGTATGCAAGAGCCCATCATCTTGTAGACAAAAAGCAGATTAGACACCCCCATTGCATCGCCTTTGCCTATAATCATACGGTAAAAAACTATAATGCCAGCACCGTATTTATTAATGATAGGCCCTACATAGCCTGTGAGGGGCCTAAAAGAAAATCGGTACCCGCTTTTTTTAATCTCTTGTCCACACTAGAAGTCACACACCTTGTACGGCTGACAGATGCCAAAGAAGGCAAAAAGAGAAAGTGTCATCCTTACTGGATAATCAGCTCAGGACAAACGCCAGATAAAAAAACGTACCTCGTTGTTCCAAAAGACAAGGGCATACATCCTATTAGAACGTTTGATGTGCCAGAATGGCAAGATAACCAAGGTTTTGACCCTGTAAAACTATGTAAACTAGCTTCCAAGGTACGAAAAGAGATACAAGCAAACAGCACCCTCTTAGCAGTGCACTGTAGCGCAGGAGTAGGCCGCACAGGTACATTCCTTGCCGCATTAGCAATATTAGACGCAATTGATACTGGCAAATCCTTTAGCATCCAAGAAATAGTCTACCGCCTATCCCTACAGCGCATCTACGCCGTAAGCACTCCTGGGCAGTATATCACCCTCCACCGCATGGCAGAGCACTACCTAAACAAAACCGTAAAAAAATAAACCAAAGATTTTTTGTATTTTGTATTCCTCTCTCTCGGCGCTCTCTGTATTTTCTCTGCGGTAAAAATGTTTTAAAAAAATATCACAAACATGTGTAGTCAATGTGCGTGATTTTAAATTTTTACCGCAGAGAAAATACAGAGAGTGCAGAGAGAGGAATACAAAAACAGAAGTTAGACTTTATCTAAATAAAAATCGTGTCCCATTCTGGTTTTTTGAAGCCTACAATTCCAAAATCCTTCCCCAAAACAAAAGGCCGCTTCACAAGCATGCCATGCTTATTTAAAAGCTTGAACACTTCTTCGCTCGTCATGCCCGGTATTTGTTTTCCTAATTCCATTTCTCGGTACAGAAGACCTGAGGTATTGAGCAGCTTTTTAATGTTACCTTTTTGAAAGGCGAACATTGCTTCAAGCTCTTTCACAGTGGGAGGTGTGGTAACAATTTCGATTTTTTCAAATGAAATTTTCTTGTCTTCAAGATAGCTCAAGGCATCTTGGCAAGTTGAACATTTACTATAAATATATACGCGCATAGATTCCCCTAAAGCTTGCAGTATACATTCGTTGGCAGATATTTAGCCAATAGGCTAACCTTTATAAAGCAGAGGTTGATTATGATATCGTTTGATGTTCCAGTAGTTATTGAAAGCCACGTAGCAGATAATCGCTATATTGTAGAAAAAAGTTTTAAGCCAGATAAATTTTTACAAGAATCAAAAGCTACTTTAGATAAAAAAGTTTTACGGACTTTTATCAATAAGGGTGGCACGTTTATTCACCTTGATCCCAAAAAATTTGAGGGAAAAAAGAAGAAAAAACCAAAGCGCTTCCAGCTAAAAAAAGGCGATATTGTCTATCCAGGCTGTGCAGCTGGGTTTAATAGGTCTCAGACACTCTATGCGGTGCTTACTCGCTACCAAGACGCGATAACGCTTTTTTCGCCTCACGCAAGCAAGATGGGCTTTGATCCCTATAATAACGCGGCTAACTGGCATATAAATAAAGTGGATGAACAAGAATCTGATGAATTTATCCTCTGGTCAGGGCATGCTAAAGTGCCGCGCTTTGGGTTTTTACATTTTGCACATCTCCAACAAGAACAAGAGCCGTCAGAAGATGTGTTACACGAAATTCGAGAGTATTACAACACCCACTATTTTGGTCCCACAAGTGTTCCTGAAGGACAAGATGGGCATAGAAGAGTCTACATAACCTTTGGCACAAATGTTCACGTGATACTTCACCGCTTAAGCCAAAACAATACAAGCTTAAAAAATGTCATTCTCGTAGGCATAGCATCAGATGACCGTATTCACCGCCCCATCAAAAAGGGCGTTCTTCCAAAATCCAAAGAAGCCTACGCCGAATTTGAAAAAATGCTCCATTCGCTCTTAGACTTTTCTAAGCTAAATGAGCATTAATCAAGGTCTTACTTCAGGCGACTGTCTGGTATTGTAGCAAGAAACCATCACGGAGGTAAAAATTATTCCTCCGACAAAGCCTGTGAAGCTTGCCGTAATTTGTGTGATATTAGAAATTGTGACGCCTTCATACAATCGATACCCACAGTAGGCTGTGCCGCATGCTCCTAATGCCGTAAGTGCAAGTTTAGCAACAGGCGGCATCTCGGCCTCAAGCTGATCTAAATAATGAGCACCTGCTCTAAGAGGTGGATCAATACGTTGCTGAAAAAATGATGCAATGTTCGATGTCATATAAAATCTCAAGAAAAAGGAATGGACCTAATAGCTAATGCATGAGGTCAGATATGACCTCATGCATTATCGGCAGTTTAAATAAAATTTAACCAGGTCAGTTCAGGCGTACAACCTGAGGACAGCAATATCCATGTTTTTGAGCAGGATCTATAAGTCTGCTTTCAGCTAACTTAGCAATGACTTCTGGTTGATTGTTTCTATGAGCTTGGCAATGAATAAGGCTTATTGCATGGCCATAAAGTCTTGTTCTATTCCCTGCAAAAGAATCCATTTGCTGAATAGCCGGCACGATTAACTCATGCTGACCATCAGTATAGCGCTGGATAGGGATACAGTAGAGTATCGTCTCTCTTGAGCTAGCATCGGCCTCTCTGGCAAAATGCTTAGTAACGATTTCCAAAGCAAGGTCATATACTCGCTTACCAACAACCACTAACCCAATGTCTTGCCAAGAAAGCCCATAGTTATCGTGCAGCAGAGAAGTGTATTGTTCTGTTAACTCTTTAGATCCTTGATTTATCGCGCGTAATGTGAGGTGAGCTTGAAAGGCCGTTTTGAGGGTCGGTAAATGCTCTTGTTTAGCTTCTGCTGTTAACAGACAGTCACCCGCACGCATTTGTGATGATAATAGTTGATAGTCGAGACCGCTCGGGCTGCTCATAGGAACTCCATATTAATTTATTAAAGTCTTTAGGTTGTTACAAGCTGTAAATGCTACGCGATTGTCTTAAAAATTCAAAGAAAAAAGGGCTGAAGGCTTTTAGAGTACGACCCCAAGGGCGTGCACTTAAGAGGCTGACAGGCGCCCCAGCCGCTATTTCCTGTCAGCCTCTAAGCCGTGCAGCAAAAGCATTCTCAGAGCTTTTAAGCCTCTAACCATGTCCCTTTTTTTGCACTCTTTGACATTTTTTGGTACCAATTTTTGTCAAAATTGGCATTTTTTATGAACAAACTGCAATTTGTCGTCAAGGAAATCGGGAGGCGTTTAAGCGGCCGGGTACTAATGATTATGGCGCCGTTTGGCTCCTTTGGATTTGTCTTGTAAATAAAAAGTGGGGGGGTAATTTTAAAATTTACAAAAAAATGGTGTAAGGAGTCCCCACCCATGAACAAAATTATGAAAGCCGTGACCTTTGGCGTTTTAAGCCTGCTGACAATAGCTCAAGGATTGCAGCAACCACTCATAGCTGCAAAACCTGATGTGCGAAATGTGCATCAGCAAAATATAAACAAACCACTTTCTAAGCGGCTTGTGTCTCCGGCGAAAAAAATCAACGCAAAAGCTAATCAGAACGATCCTGAGGGTCCATCCGGCGGGCTTGCTGAGTATAAAATGCCTCCATATTTTCTTGATGGAAAGCTTAGGTCAGCCGACGCTGCTTTTGCTAAAAAGGCCTCTAGTACTGTTCAAGCGGGTGAGTCAACTGGCTGCTGTTCTTGTATACCTATTTCTCAGGCCGATTTTGATGTTGGGAGTACCTATATTATTGACACACCCGGAAAATACTGTTTGGCAGAGGATATCTTCTACACAGCCTTACCTTCAGACCCTATAACATTCGAAGTGAGTGTAGCTATAATTATTGCTGCCAGCAATGTGGTACTGGATCTCTGTGGGCATACGATATCGCAAACAAACAATGTTTTAGGGTTTGAAGGCGTCCCGTGTATTGTGCTCAACCCGTTTACCCCTCTTCAAAATATCACCATTCAAAACGGCACCATCACGCAATTTTCAGGAAATGGAGTTCTAGCAATCACTGATTCTTCAGCTGTTGTATCCGATGTACACCTGTTTGATCTTAACATCCTTGGTTGCGGCCTCGCCAATGATATTGGTTTTTCAAACACACCGGGAATCGCATTAATTGGACTCGATCCTCTTGTAGACATCCCTACGTATAAAAATGCCGCTTTTAGAAATATTGTCATTGAGCGCTGCCGAGTGAATGAAAGCATCGGGGGCTATTTTGGAGCTCTATCAATTTTTATTATAGATTTTAATAATGTGGTGATTCGCGATACGCAGGTGAATAACACTATTACCCCTTTTCAAGACGGGAATGTGGTAGGAGGTACTTTTGGTTACTATTTAGCTGGAAATGACCTTCAAATGTATAACTGTCAAGGGAACAATACGCGGGCAGAAGATACGTCAGGAAGCGCCTTTAATGCGCAAGTCGGTGGTTTAATCTGTCAACGCTCAAGAAATGTATACGTTAAAGACTGTCAATTTAACAACACATTTGCAGAATCGTCAAACATCGTGAATAACAATCTCTCTGTAACTCTAAACGCCGTCTATGAAAATTGTCAGTTTAACAACACTCAAGGAGGCGCGGATACTGAGATAGTCGCGGGTGTTCACTGTTCGGGATTCCGCACTTTGCAGGAGGATGGGAAAGGGTATAAATTTATCAACTGCCAATTTAATGGAGCACGTATAGGCACAGAAACAAGAAGCGTACTTCCCTTTTTACTCGGCGGATGTCTTACGGCAAATATCAGCAATATCACGTTTGAAAACTGTGAGGCAAGAGATATAACTACAGATAGTGGATTCACAGAAGTTTTTGGAGTATTTATAGCAAGTACTGCTGGTGACATTCCATCCTTTATTGGAAATGGAAATAACGTGGTTTTTCGAAACTGTGTCGTTTCCGACCTTTCAGGTAATTATAGCACAATAGGTATTAGAACTGGAGGCTTGAATATCATGTTCACTGGCGAGCAAGTCGTGCACTATAACACAGTTGTTGAAAATTGTATCGCCGAAAGAATATCGTGCACTATTCCTCAAGATGATTTTAGAGACTTTCCCTTGGCGGTAGGGGCCGCTGGTATTGCCGATTTCAATGAACTTTTCCCTAGTTCATTTAGAGCTTCTTCTCTAGAAGCGCCTCTAAAATACAACTATTATGTCAAAGGATGTCGAGTATCCGATGTTCATTCATCGATTGTCGAAACAGGTTTACCCGCGTCAAAATCTGCCGGCATAATCGCAGATTCTGTCGAGCGGCCTATCATCATCGAGAATGATATTTCAGATTGTGATAGAGGGATTCTGCTCACTGGATTTGGTGGAATTCTTCCTGGTCCTGCGGGCTCCTCAAATCCGAGCGAAACTTGCTTCCAAGTGGCACAATCTCGAGCCGATGCAACAGCCGTCCCGCCTGATTTTATTGAACTCACTGCTAATCCTTTAGATGTTCCAGGACAAAGTTTTACAAATGTATCGAGAGATGATACCGTCATTTTGACAGGAAGCAGTTTGCTAAATGACAGAAGCTTTCTTTGCACCGACGCTGATTTATCAGCTTTAGGATGGCAGCAGGGTGATAAAATCATCTATCATGACAATGGACAACCAGAAATATCACCGTTAGTAGATGGTGGTCGCTATTATGCTATCGTCTACAGACCAGGGTTTTCTGAAAATGGGTTGATTAAAAATAACAATGTAACAAACTGCCTGATTTCAGGATTCCAAGACAAGAAAAAGTGCACAAGTTCAGTCTGGCTAGACAATACAGCCTACTGCAACGGCAAAGAAGGCAAGTGGAACTACGCCATTCACTGGGGTGGCAAAGCACCTGTAACAGAAGGAACTTTAAGGAGCTATCCAAAAGTGTCTGAATTTGCAGATGCCAACATATCCATAACATGTGCTCAATGCAGTAGTCACAAAAAACATGGCCAAAGTAAATCCAAAAGCAAACACAAGCGCCATAAAACCCATCATTCAAAGTAAATGAATGCGCAATTAAAAAGGAGCCAGTCGGCCCCTTTTACTCTATCAAACAAGAAAAAAGAGCGTGGCCTGCATGATGCAGGCCAGGCTCTCTATAGTTTGTGCTTTCGCGCTTGACCGCAGGTCTTTGGAGTGCGGTAATTCTTTACCGCTCTTAATTTTCGACCACGCACTATATCTTCGATAGCCTCCAAAACATACAATAACCCCACACTATGACACGAATGGTTAGCCAAAGTATTGAACGTTCGTGTAAGTTGTGGAAGTTATTGTTAAATCGGTGCGTGGTCGAAAATTAAGAGCGGTAAAAAATTACCGCACTCCAAAGCCTTCGGCAAATGTCCAAACTCGAGGAGCGTGGCCTGCATGATGCAGGCCAGGCTCGGTGATTGTTTTCTCTTTCGCCATTTTCTTGATTTGGTGTGGGCGCGTTGTAGTAAATTCTTACTTAACAGGAAATGATGGGTTGTGTATAAAAAAGTGTAAATAGTTTTATTGAGGAATGATGGACGTTTCAGGGGCTACCAATCAAAGTGGTGCTATACCCTTAGAGCCTGCAAAAGCTTCTAAGACATCGCTTAAGCATACCTTTACTAAGATGGGACAGCGCGTTTCTGTAAGTGCCACCCGTATTGGTGAAAGCTTTAAGAGAAAGGCGATTCAGGTTTTAAGCCCTCCAAAAAGTGGTCCGGGCTCAGGGCTTGTGAAGCGCGCAAAAACTGACACCACTATTGCTGTGCGAGGCACCCTGCATTCACCCGATCATAAGGCAGTTAAAGATTTTCATGAATTTGATGTCGTTCCAAAAGTGCCATTTGATACTCCACCCTTGACGCAAGCTCAAGTGAGAAAAGCACAAGAACTTGGTCTAGAAACCCTTATCTCGGCTCAAAAACCCAAAGCCACCCGAAATGATTTTGACCCTTCTACCTGGAAGCAGCTTGATGCTGTAAACTTTGCACTCACCCAAGAGCATCTAGAAAGTCTCTGTACACTTTTTAATAGCGACTATCATGCCGAGACAGCAAATAACTTTAGTGCACATGGCAACTGGAATGAATCGCTTATCGCTGAAACCCTTGCAAAGGCTCTGGCCTATACCGAAGATCTTTCTGGCAATACTATACGAATTCCAGTAAAAAATGGCCAGCAGTATGAACTCAAAGAATTTACAATTACAAACTTTCCTCTTGGAGAGCAACTTCCATGCTACGTGCTGACAGCCGAAGGTGAAAAAAGCTGGATCGTACCGCGTGGTACAGAAATTTCTAAGGGGCGAACGGCATCGATGGAGTCAATCCTTGCTGACTGCGATCCCAAAGGCATTGCAAACCGAATTTTAGATGACGCAAAAAAGACACGCCAGCTTGAGGAGCTTTTTTATCATGCAGGCGAAAATGCAAATATTGCAGGCCATAGTTTGGGAGGGCTGCTAGCAAACGAACTTGCCGCCCGCTATCCTGATAAACTGGCACATTCCTATGGCTTTAGCGCTCCCGGAATAAGCAGGGTAACCTTTAATGGCCTTACAGATGCTCAAAAAGCGCATCTTGCAACAAAGATAACAAACTTTCAAACCGAAGGCGATTTAGTTCCCTCTGCAGGACACCACTACATCGGCAAAAACTTTGCCGTAAGTACTGAAGCCAAGGATGCCATTCATGCTCATCTACAGCACAACCTCAACCGCCCCGGCACAAGTCTTACAGTAATCGACAACCGCCTCGAAAGCCAAAAACTTCTGCACCGCATCTCAGAAAGCACTCGAAAAAATGTCGGCGGCGCCCTCCTAAAGGTGACAAATGCCTTCTCGAAAAATAAACCTTCCTGGATGGCTTAATTTGAGGGCTTTTTGTTCTGTTGGTTTTATTTTATAACGGATCGAACTTGTCGGTGAGGTCTTTGTCGCACATTGCAAAATAGTCGCAGATTTGAGCAAATCGTGGTTCGAGTTCCTTGGGAATGGAAGATAAGGAACTTAATCCGTACATCCAGCTTACAAATTCTACAACGGCTGGCCACAAACAAGTATCTGGCAAAACTATTGTAGGAGTATCTTGCCATGTTTGAGAAATAAGGTTATTAAAGAACACCACATTTTCACTAGATAAACGCTGGAGTGCTGCGCGATGAATAAGGAGCTTTTTCTCGCCTTGTAATAAAATAGTTGGTTTATCGTGTAGTGTTGCAATATATCTATTCATAACTTCTTCGCGATGGCGAACACGTTGATGAGACATTGCTACGGCATTCTGTGAGACAAAAAGGTTTGTTCTATCGATTACTCTTTGGCAGGCTATCTCTTTAAATTTTGCCGTAAGTGGATGTTCGTTTTTTAGATGCGCTAGGATGTGTTTGGTGTTATGTATAACGCCATAGTAATATACAGCAACAGCCGCTTCGTCAGACAGTTTGTCGGTGGAATCAAAAAGCGAAAGTAAGCCATTTCCATAATGTTTTATAGGGATGCCACCAATGTATACTAGCCTAACGACCTCAGCAAAAATGAATTCTTCTTCTAACTTAGGGATAAATTGTACTAATGAGTGGATGTTATTTTTTAGAGTACCGTAAAGATGGTCCTCGGGGCATTTCTTGGCGATATCATCCAAGCCGGAAAACAATTGGTGATACCGTTCGATGAGAGGTAATAGTTCTGCAAGTATAGCATCCATCGACTCTGTGTCCAAAACACCATTTTGCAAGCAGGTACTTAAGCGGTTCCGGAAATTTGTTATCGTAGAAGCGGGCACAGAAAAGGCTTCAAAGGGGTTCAAGCCAAATTTTTGAAAAAAAGGTATACCGAGTCTGAGTATAGTTGACCGTTCGTATACCTGATCAACCGCTAAACGTACGCTTTTTTGATGATGTGGATGAAGCACTCTAAGCGGAGAGGTGTTTTTGTCTTCAAGAACGGTTCTTTTAGCATGCAGAGTCTCTGAAATATGTTCTAAGTTCATTCTATCACTTTCAGTAAACTTGCCATTATCAGCTAAGCTTCTAATGGTATCAAGTTGTGGCAGAATTGTTCTTACGGTAGTTTCTAGATGATACAGTTGGCCCAATTGCTGAGGGATAGACTCGATAAAAGAAAGAGCTTTCGTAATTTTGCCCTCATCTGTTTTCCATTGTTGTTCGTATCGAGCACATGTTTCGGCATATGAAAATGTAAAATCCCAAGTTTTTCTATAAGCAGCACAGGTTTGTGAAAGCTTTGATTTTGCTTCGGTGAGCAATTTTACACGTTCAGCGATGTTAGGTAGTGGGTAGAGCCTTGGCGCTTGTGTGAATGTCAAAAAAGGCGTGGCATTGACAAATGAAAGGGCGCTTGATGAAATAATTTCTATAAACGAATCTATTGATAGCGGTGAATCTCGAAGTATAACCACTACATTGCGGCTATCTTTTGCTACTTCAGTCCTAAAGCCATATTCTTTTAGTTGCTCATAAGGCTCAAGTTTCCATTTATTTTTAGGTAAAGATGGTTCTAGTGCCCAATTGGGCTCGCCAGACGCAGATGAAGATACTTGTGGCAGCATAAAACACCTAATTGTAGTTTTTAATTCCTAAATATACAGTAAACAGTAAATTATTACAAATTTAGTATTTCAATAAAATTTACACAATAATTAATAAAAGGGGCGGGGGACTGCGATTATGCGATTTGACTTTTTACTAAATTATTAACCTTCATAGCTCAAGCAGAAAAAATCTGGAAAAGCGCTACTTGAGTTTATAGAGTTGAGAACATATACTTTTCGTCATGACTTCATCAAAAATATTTGCACCTAACATGAATTTCTGGGATGAACAACCTCTAAAGCCTTCAAGAGAAGACTATAAAGAGCCGTTGACTCCCTTCAAGCCGGTACAGAATAAAGCGCCTCTTGGATTAAGGTCTTTTGCCTCGCGTAACCTTTTTGGGACACCCGTAGATCAAGCTCCAAGGGGAGTAGAATCCAAGAAAGACAGTCGATTCTACACTCTCTACACAAGGCTCGAAAACAAAGGGACGGTCTACTATAAAAATGCAGTGCGCAAAGTTCAACATTTGGATAATGGCAGCTATTTTTCTGTGTATCAATTCACCAAAACGCCTGGACTTCTCATAAAAGCGTATCATGGCCGTACAGACTATACATTTGACGCCAAAAAGCTGCGTGAGCTGCTCAGTCATTCGCTACAGAGCTATCGTGCTGTGAAAAAACTTGGACTTCCTGTTGCCCAGATCGAAAATATCACAAGAGCAGCAAAACAAGGGTTTTTTGTTCAAAGAAAGATTGTCTATCCCATCGACCC
>JAJFUY010000209.1 GCA_021372185.1 Chlamydiales bacterium
GGTTTGGTTATGCATCCAGTGCGAAAAAGTGGTTTCTTTGGCTAAAACTACTTGTCCCCCTACAAAGATTGCCGATGGGTGTCTTTGGCGTACTTCTTCGGCGTTTTTGGCCGCCTCTTCGCTTATGTCAAGGCCAACTGACACCTGGCTTTCGGCGCTGTAGCCTAGTTTTTCCATCATCTTTACAAGCTTGATGCTATCGAGCTTTATATACTCTTCGAGGTGCTGCACTTCGTCTCCACCTTTAAAAGAGCCGGCATCAATAATGCCAATTCGTATGAAGACAAAGTGGTTAATGCTTTTGCCAAAGAATTTTATGGTTTGGGCAATACACTGTAGGGCCGGGCTTGTCACGCTACTTACAAAGAGCACCGCTGTATGCGTGCGCTCTAACTGGTAGTCTTCACTAATGGGTGTTGGCTCTTTTGGAGGGATTTCTACAGGAAGAGCATTAATCACCTGGGCAAAGTTAGTATAGTAAGCCTTAATTTTTTTACAGATGAAGACTAAAAGTGAAATAACAAGCAGCGTCAGCCAGGCACCCTCTTCAAATTTTATTATAGAAAGTGAGATGAGAATAAAAAACGTTAAGCAGCAGCCTATACCATTAATGATCATGCCTTTTAGCCATTTTCTATTATATAAGCGTTCTAGGGACCAGTGGCGCACCATGCCAAGCTGGGTTATAGTAAAGGTAAGAAATACAGCCAAGCTATACAACACCACAAGATAGGACACACTACCAAATGAATATACCATAAGGGAAGCGGCAGCAAGTGAGATAAGTAAGATGCCATGGCGCATCACAAAGTGGTCGCTTAGGTTTGTAAAGCGGTTAGGAAGCCATCTATCGGCTGCCATATTAGCCAATACTCTAGGGCCACTCAAAAACCCTGATTGCGCTGCAATAAATAACAGTGCCGCCTCCGAAAAGAGCGTAACTGCTGCAAAGCCGCTGCCAACAACTGGCCCCATTTCAGCCCCAATCTTATGCATGAGGATGCTGTTGAGCGTAAAGCCTGTCACATGGCTTACGTCGTAAAGTAGGTAAGAAAGTATTAACCCTGATACTAGAAGTGCTAAGGCTACAGCCATATAGAGCATGGTTATTTTAGCATTTTGCGTTCTTGGTGGCCTGAACAGGTTCATACCGTTACTCACAGCTTCAATACCGGTATAGGTACCAGAACCCACGCTATAAGATTTTAAAATGAGTAGTAGCATGCCGCTTACACCCAATGATTCTGTTGCCTGCTGGACATCAAAGACGGCACCGTGGGCAATAAACGGGAATTCTTCAAATTTACTAAAAAATGCCCACAATATAGCTACTGCGTGAGTGACTATAAATAAAATAAAAACCGGTACCCATGGGAAAACAGATTCTTTAACCCCTCGTAAGTTTAACCCGAGCATAGCAAACAAAACGCCAATTTTTGCCGAAAATTTCCAGATTTGGTGTTCGTGAGGCAGTATGCTAAAAAAGGCATCTACGCCCGAGGCTACAGAAATTGTGATAGTAAGGACATAGTCTACTAATAGCGCGCAGCCAGAAATAAGCCCAAGTGTAGGCGTGAGTAGCTTTGTCCCTACAACATAGCCCCCACCACCATAGGGGAAGAGGTCAATAATTTGGCTATAGCTTGTGCTGATGGTCCAGATGGTAAATATTGCGAGCAGACCCACAAATATGATGAGGTGAGGGTGGTTGCCAAGGGCAATAAAGGCCTCTTCCGGGCCATAGCAAGAGGAAGATAAAGGGTCTGAGCCTAAACCCACAAAGGCAAAAAAGGGCAACAGCGATATTTTATGAAACATCGCCTTGTCAAATTTGAATGAGTGTTTTGACTGATTGACTTCTGTCATTACGTTCTCCCTTATTCGCACATTACTTACGATCTTCTTTCTATGCAATAATCCATTTATTCAGTATGTACAAAAATATGAAAGTTTTTAAATCCTCAAAAGTCTATACCCAACCGATCGATCCTGTAGAGCCTGTAAAGCTTTCTACGGGGCAAAAGATGCGTTCTTTACTTTCTGGTACAGTTGGAAAGGTGGCAATTAGGGTTGAAGCACTCCAAAAGGAAGTTACACGACAGTACACAGCCTTAGGGAATATGACTGTACAGCTACAAAATTTTGGTAAAGTGTCGCAAGAAGATCTTGTTTCCTTCGAAAAAAAACTCAAGACTCTTGAAAAACAGGTGTCAAGACTTACAAGCAATGTTGCAAAGCTTTCACAGAAATCGAAAAAAACGGCAAAAGTTAAAAAACTTATCAAAGATTTAGCCTCTTTAGAGCAGACGATACAGTCACTAAGTAGCGGCAAAAGAAAGACAGCACTTGTGGCAGCTTCTGAGAATAAAGACTTACACAACATTGCTGGCAGGATAGAAGAGTCTCGAGTCCTTCTTCAAAAGGCCGGCAAGAAAACAAAAATGCCCTTAGATCCTAGCTGGCAGCTGCATCAGGCAGTATGTGAAGTTGAAAAACTTGAGAAAGAACCTATAGGAATAGAGGCTAGAAAAGTTGTAAAAAACATGAAAGCCCAAATTGAAGCCAATAAAAGTTCCATCTTGCAGCTTACGCCGCAAGAACTAAAGCTAAAAGAGGGGCTTTTATCGGGCGATAGAATCCCAAATAAAAAAAATACAATAGCTATAAGCCGGCTTTTGGCTAAAACCCTTGTTCAGGCAGATCATTTTTCTGTAAAAAAAGATCAAGATGTAGAACGTCTGATACAGGCGTGTCAACCCGCTATTGCCCAAAGTGGCAAGCTTAAAGACCTCCTAGTATTTCACCAGATTGGCAAGCCTATTTATGAAGTGATGCAGCATATTGATGATGCTCTAGAAACTGGCAATCCAGATATGGTGCTAAAAGCGTGTAGAGTGGTTCCTGAGCTTTTAAACCATTCACGTGGTGCTGTGGAGGCAGTTGTTTACTTCACAACCCAAGAAAATGCCGCCTACAACGGGGAAATTGATAATAAAGATAAGCGAGCAGAACTTGTGATTAGCATGTGGAAAAAATGCCTGATAGATTTAAGCCCTGATTATCATGCTAAATCAGAGTTGCATGTGCCCACACTTCAAGGCATTTTACATATTGTAAAAGAGTTGAGGATTGAAAAAACTCCAATTTGCCAGACGCTTTTAAAAGCGCAACGGGCGTTGGAGATAGAACCAAAGAGAAAGCCTGCTCGTGAACTTACAGAAAAAAGCATGAGAAAATTGGGTGAGCTTCATGCCAGCATGAAGCAAAATATGAAAGACTTGGCACAGATGAGTCCGCATAGTGTTTCAGAGCGTACAAGTCAGCTTGTTGCTATGAGTATCTTAGGATTTACCAATGTGCTTGCTCAATTTAATAAAGAGATGCATCTAGAAGATATTGATGCTGCCTTTGATAGCAAGCTTCGGCCCATTTTGCAGCTACGTAAGGAGTATGTGGATGCCTATAAAGTAGCCGGTTCTGAGAGCAAGTTAAACAACTGTGCCAAAATATTCAAAGTAGGTAGCCACGAAGAATTTCAAGAGCTATTATATAGGCTTTCATCTCTAATAGATGCACTTGCTAAAGAAAAAGGCAAATCGGTGGATATCACTTCTGCTCAGCAAAAGCTTGTGACATTTATGACCGGTACGCTCCAAGAGCTAGTAAAAGAACTTTTACACAATGCTCCCCTTGATTCAGACAGAAGGGCTATTTTGCTCGAGGCATATGCTGCTATTCAAAAAGTAAATTTACAAATCTCAGTGTAGCCTCATTTTCATATATTAATTTTTTGTAAAGATGTGGTAATTAAGTAGTAGGCTCGCGTATACTAGCTAGCGGTTATAATAATAGAGGCCTTTTACTATGCAAGTACAGAATCAAGTATATAATTTAGTAAATTTAACAAGAGCTATAGAATCAGGCGCGTCAATTGCCATAAATAAAGATGGATCATGGCAAAAACGGTGGGATCCGCTCTCTTTAGTTTCGCTTTTAAGACGTACTCTTGGCCTTGAACAAAAAGATAATTTGAAACTTGCGAGCCTTGTAAAACGCTTTATAAAAGCCTCTGAAATTATCTCTATTTCTCCTGGCGTTATACAAACCCCAAAAAAATTAATTGATATTGAGCGTGCCATATCTGCCGTGACAGCACGCCTTCAGCCACAGCTAAACCAGGAACTTGGCAACCTAAAAAGCCATTACGATGCGTTGCATGAGCTCAATATGCTGCGTGATCTTTCTAAAGATGGGATACGCCTTGCTAAAAAGACAAATTTAGGCCCACAGGAAATTGCCGGCCGTAAAGAGCGCCATAAGAGCTATCATGCGCAAATTGACCAGCTTATGGGTACCATTAAGCACCTAGAAAGCAACAATCCTGCATCTAAAAAAATAAGTAAACTCCAAGTGAACCTTTTTGCCTTTAAGATGCGCCAGCTCGAGCAGCGGGTAATTAGTGGTAAAGTGGTAAATCAGAAAGACTTTGATTGGCTCAACGAAACAATTTTAAAATGGAAGGCCACTCAGTTTCCTGCAATACCAACTCTAGAAGAAAATGGGCTACCTGTCTTATCAAAAGCTGAGTTATTTAAAATTGATTCTTTGTGTCGCAAGTATCCCGAAGCTGTCCAGCGTATGCGCACTTCAAGAAATTACAAAGACTTTATCTGCAAATTTGTCTTTAAAAATACAAATGAAAGCTGCTCAAATCCGGTAGATATTGCGGTACAATTTCCTACTCTTACTAAAAAAATAAGCGCCTGCTTTATTGATAAACGGGTAAAGCGCCAATCTAAGGTTATAGGGCTTACCTTTAAAGAAACAATTACAGACAATAACGTTCATAAAGATGTCTGTTTACGCATTCAAAATAAAGATATACTGATTAGTGATATGTCGCGTAAAGTGACCTTTATCGATAAAAAAATGGCCACGGAGCGTGTGCTGACAGTTGAAGAAATTTTTAAAGAGTTTCGTACAAAAGACACAACCGGTATCAGTCATTTTGAATATACAGAAAATGGGATCGACCTATGCTATCCAAAGCAGCCCAACATTGACTTTGAAAGCCCGACTTGGTGGACAGGCCTTCCAGTAGTAGAGCGCTTATCTCGCCAAGAAGTAGAAGATAAATATAATGTGACAATGGCCGGCAAAAAAGCAGTGCTCGCAGTATGTGCCACACGTGAAAAAGACCCCTTTCATATTCAAGGTAACCACGGCTGGATACGTGTTGTGATCCCACAAGATGATGAAACATTTACAGTACATGCATTAGGAAAATACACCCAAAGCTACCCTGTAGGGGATCTTGAAACACTCCTCTTTTCATTTAAAACACATCGCGGCGTACTTGCTACGATAGATGAAAATGAGCTATATGCGCATAGAGAACTTTGCCAAGTGCCAAAAGCACTAAGTGACGCTCAGTTTGAAAGGCTTATGGCTAAACTAAAAAGTGACCTGCAAGACTCCTTCAGCGGCAACATGGTATTTCAGGCTCAAGGGCAAAACTGCTCGGCATGGGTACAACAAGTGCTCGATGATGTATTTGGCCAAGAAAACATGCCGCGTCTTTTCAACATGCCAGTTATAGAAACCTCATCTCCAAGCCCAATTAACAAAGTGCTAAGTGGCATCCGCTGGCTAGAAAAGATCTCCCACACAGTAGCCAAAGCAGCTCGCATGGGCCTTGCCATATTGCTAGGCGGCCGCCAAAAAGTAATCACCACCAAAAACGGCAAACCCGTAGAAAACAGCACCATCACCTACGAACCCTGGAGAAGGGGATACCTGGCCCTACCCGCCGCCCTCTTCGCCAACGAAAAGCAAAAGAAACTCCGCGAGGCCTTCGACAGGCTTGTTTAGGAGATGATGAGCAGGGCGAAGACGAAGGCGAAGAGCGCAAAGCTTTCCAAGATACCGATGGCGACGAAGCATTTTCCGTAAACGGACGGCTGCTTTAGGGTGGCTTGGATACTTGCTGCAATTACTT
>JAJFUY010000210.1 GCA_021372185.1 Chlamydiales bacterium
ACATAGCAGGATGCGCTAACGCTGGCAGGATCGAGCAGGATAAAAAATTACCATGATTTTTGTTTTAGATCCTGCTAGATCCTGCCAGCGTTAGCGCATCCTGTTATTTTTTGTATTTTTTGTATTTAAACGATGTCGTCATCGTCGACCGGAAAATCGATGATGAGCTGCCTGATTTCGCTTACGTTTTGGGCGTGGCTTATGGCTTCCCTAAAGTTTTTGGTGCCTTTTGACTTTTTTATGTACCAGCAGCCTACGCGGCGCATGTCTATGACGGCTTTTCTTTCGTTACCATAACTCATGATAAAATCTAGGTGCTCTAAAAGCGCATTTTTATATTCAAGCGCTGTATGCCCTGTAAGGGGTTTTCCTTCATCAAGAGCCTGAATTTCTTTGCAGATCCATGGCTGGCCAAGTGTTCCTCGAGAAACGAGAACAGCATCACATCCTGTTTGATCGAACATATCAATAGCCGCTTGCGCTGTAAAAAGATCACCATTACCGATGATTTTTATGGTTTTAGCCTCTTCTTTTGCCTGTTTAATCCATTCCCAGTTTGCAGGACCATGATAGGCCTGTTCGCGCGTTCTGGCGTGAATACAGAGGGCGCTAGCACCGGCAGCTTCAGCTATACGTACAATTTCACGAAATACTAGGGTATTTTCACACCAGCCAGCTCGGATTTTTACCGTAACGGGGATTTTTACCGCGGCGACAATATTAGAAATGATTTCGCCAATAAGTAAGGGCGTTTTTAAAAGGCCAGAACCGCTGCCATCTTTTGTTACCTTATCAACTGGGCATCCACAGTTTAGATCTACAACGTCAAAACCAAGATCTTCAATGATTTTAGCCGCTTGACCCGCTATTTGAGGTTTACTGCCGCAAATCTGACCGCCTATGGGGTGCATATCGGTGCTATAGTCTAGTATATGAAACGTTCCTGGGTCATAGCGTACAAGGGCATCCATCTTAACCATTTCTGGGTACATAAGGGCAGGATTAAAGCGCGCGCTCATTTTGCGAAACGGAAAATCTGAACAGCCAGCAAGTGGCGCATAAAACACATTTGACGGCAGAGTTGTATTGCCAAAGGTAATCGGTTTAATTCTCGTCATTACAGTATGCTCATCACAAATCTTTGAATAAAACTTAAGGCAAAAAACGCCACCATCGGACTCAGATCAAACATGCCAAGAGGAGGGATAAACCTTCTAAAAAAGTTTAAATAAGGGTCAGTATAGAAGCGAATAAAGCGTAAAATTGGGTGATCTTGAAAGTCTGGAAACCACGAGCTTAAGATACGCACAAAAAGCATAAGCATATAGCAGGTGAACAATCCGTCGACAATCTGGTAAATAATCATGATAAATCCTCATTGAACAAAACAAAGCTTCCAACCATAATAGACTAAACCACAAGACTTTTTCTACAAAATTACATGTTAAAAGTATTTTCATCAGTTCAATTCCTATTTCCCAAAGAGCAAGTAACAGGCCTCTGCTTTGATGGCTCAGAGCTGCGTAAAGCGGTTTTACGCCTATCTGGAGCTTCAGTTTCAGTTCAAAAATTAGAAACTGTCACTCAAAATGAAGAAAAAAGTGCGGTGTATGCCTCTACAGTACCCTCTACAAAAACTATTGCAAGAACTCTTGAAATTGCGCTGACAAAGCAAAAAGATATTGATGCTACATTTGCTTTTGAAGCAGAATCGCATCTTCCATACCCCTTAGACGAATGTATTGTAGATAAAGTTGTATTAGGCCAAAGCCACGGCAGCACGGCTCTACAATTGTTTTCAGTGCGTAAAACCGATGTAAACGAACTCCTTGAAGCCCTTAACGAGCGCTCATTTGACCCAGAAGTGATTTGCCCCAAGCCCTTAGCGCTTTGCCACTTTGTACAGCAGCTTTACATGAATACAGGACTACATATTGTCCTACATGTAGACACTCAAGAAACTACCGCAGTGCTCATTCGAGATGGTTTGCCAGTTATGGCGCGCTCTCATCCAATGGGTCTTGATGGCTTGTCAGCTATTACCTATGTAGATGAGGCAGGACAAACATCAATTAATGAAAGTGAACTGGTTCACCTCCAAGAGTACTTACGAGAAATATCACGTATTCTGTTAGCCTTCCAAAATGGATTTGACACAGCAACACTTCCTCTACTCTTTTGTGGGCCCATTGTAGAAAACACAATCTTGATGCAGCTATTTACAAGTGCGCTAGAACGAGAAGTTGCAGCTGATCCTGAACATTTTTCTCAAAAAAACTACTCGTGGCAAGATCTACTTGTATATGCCGCTCCCATCGGTTTAGCGCTCTCAATACCTCTTGAGCAACGTGGCCAATCTATCAACTTAAGAAAAGATGAATTTGCCTACAAAGATAAGTGGAGACGCTGGAAAAAAGAGCTTACTGTCTATTTTTGCTTGATGATGCTCTTATCAGCTGCCGGCTACATGTATGGCAAATCGGTTCTTAAAAACCAGCAAACTACGATAATAGAGCAGTATGCAACGCTTTTACAGACTATGGAAAAGCCTATCAATCAAGATGAAATTTTAGGCATGACAACTAGTGAAATACAAGATCAAGTCTACACACTAGAAGATGAGCTTAAAATATCTAAAGAAGAAATGGCTCTACACCCAGATGTCCCAAGGGTAAGTGACCTTTTGGCATGGCTATCATCGCATCCAAATATAGTTATAGGGGGAGATGACCCTAAAGCTATTAATTTAGAATCTATGCAATATAACATGGTAAAGCGCCCCGAAAAAGGCAAAATCAAAGAACATTACCAAGTACGTGTAGAACTAGAATTTAGCTCACCCTCGCCCACAATGGCGCGAGAGCTCCACGATGCCCTTCTTGCACCAAATGCGTTTATTGACCCTAAGACAGAACTTAAGTGGAGCGTTCATCGTGGCCACTTTAAGGCTACATTCTTCTTAAAAGACCGCACAAAATACCCACAGCAAATTCAATCCTTGGGGGCAACACCATGAAAGGTCTTAGCCAAACACGTATTATCATCTACAGCCTTATACTAGGGTGTATTCCACTATTACTTGTATATTTAAACTATTCAAGCGACCAGGCAAAACAAAATTCACTCTCTTATATGCTCTCTGACGCTATCCAAGAGGCTACAAATAAAAATGCGCGTGAGTTTGTCAATAAACAAGTAAGAGCCCAATTTCGCGACAGTAATCACTTTTATATCGACCAAGAAATTGAAACCATCTCTCCTTTAAAAGATGAAGTGCAGTCGCTTCAAAAGATACTCTCATCCGGCTTTCATGCCAATGAAGACGCGTTTCGTCGCCGCCTGCAGTTTCATACAAGCGGCCAAAACGCCATTTCATTTGTAGAAGGCTCTGTAAAGGCATATCCAGGCTTTCAAGAAACTCAAGAGAGCCTAGCGCACTCTGTAGAAGTTGATAGTAACGACATAAAAGCTATTCTTTCACGCATCGAAGGTGTTCAGTTTAATGAACAAAATCCAGTCGCTCCACTTCGCCCGCACCTCTTTATCACAGACTGGAAGATGGAAAAGAAAAAAGGCGCCACGCAAGAAGTGTACGTACTTGATGTGAAGCTTGTGAAGCGAGAATATTTAAAATGAGAATTTCACTCCTCCTTGCTACGGCACTCCTTTTAACTGCTTGCGAAAATAGAACTATTATCCAGTCGCACGATAGTGACTTAGTAGAGATTCAGCACCGTACAAACAACCTCAAGCTGATTAGTATAAGCATTATGGACCGTAATGGCTTATCAGAAACTATTAGCACAAAAGAGCGCCTAAAAACGTACGAAAACGCCAACTTTTTGACTGCACAGCCCTACCAGAAGGTTTTGCGAATTTTTGCAAAAGACAATAATGGCGATGCGTTTTCTGCCATAACAAGCTACTACCCAACGGGCCAAATTCGCCAGTATTTAGAGTGTTCTAATGGGCGCGCTCATGGACGCTACATAGAATGGCACAATAATGGTGAAAAAAAATTACAGTCGAGCATTTTAGGTGGGACAGCTGACTTAGACGAAAAGTCACTTGCTACTTGGTCATTTCACGAGTCTAGCTACTGCTGGAATGAAGAGGGCAAGCTTATTGCCGACATCCCATATGTTCAAGGCTCTCTTGAAGGTGTTTCACGCTACTATTACCCGTCTGGTGCTATCCAGGAAGAGATTCCCTACCATAAAGGGGAGATCAATGGAAAAGCTATATCATACGACCAAAATGGATCTCTTGTAGAATCTACAGAATATGTAAATGGCATCAAAACAGGTGTTTCAACGAGCTTTTGGGAAAATACTAACCCACAATCTAATGAACTTTGGAAAGATGACCTCTTACAAGAAGGGCAGTATTTTCAGAAAGATTCAACTCCCATTTGCCAAATTGTAAACGGTACAGGCAAGCGCTGCATCTTTGGTGATAATGGCCCCACAGAAATACAAGATTATGTAAATGGCCAGCCAGAAGGCGAAGTTGTTATCTACAACGACAAGGGGCAAATAGAGCGCCGCCTTTTTGTAAAAAATGGCGAAAAGCATGGGCTAGAAACGTATTACTGGGCCTCAAATCCCGAACAACCAAAGCTTACAATAGAGTGGTATAACGGCCAAATCCATGGCGCAGTAAAAACATGGTATGCTGATGGCACACCAGAAAGCGCTCGCGAAATGAGCCGTAATATGAAGCAAGGCCATTTAACAGGCTGGTATAGTGACGGCAAAATTATGCTCATCGAAGAGTATGAAAAAGACCGCCTCATCCGTGGCGACTATGTAAAAAAAGGCTCTACCAAGCCCGTTTCAAAAGTTATCGATGGCAAAGGTGTTGCTACATTCTTTGATAGCGACGGCACCTTCCGCACACGCGTAACTTACCTTGACGGTAAGCCCGTCGTCGACGACGTTCTCTCGGAAAAATAATCCTTATCGCCCAAATCCCTTGCCCTTGCCCTTGCCCTTGCCCTTGCCCTTGCCCGTGCCCTTGCCCTTGCCCGATTTGTATTTGTTTTCCCTTTCCCTTAAAAAAAACCAAAACAAAAACAAAATCGGGCAAGGGCAAGGGCACGGGCAAGGGCAAGGGATTTGATTGCTTTAGTTAGTGATGCCAGGTACAATGACTCATTAACATCCATCATCAAAGGAGCCCAATTTATGTCTCAGGCACAAAATAATGCAGAAAGA
>JAJFUY010000166.1 GCA_021372185.1 Chlamydiales bacterium
GAGAAAAGAGAGCCACACCAAGAGAAAAATTGGGGGCATAGACAAGTGCTCCCATATTATCTTGAATGATTTTACGCACTTCCTGCTCATGCTTTTCCCATCCTGTGGTGCCCACTACAATAGGTTTTCCGGCATCTGCTAAAAGAAGTGTGCGTGACACGATATCTTTTGGTGTAGAAAAATCAAACGCAATATCACAGCCATCTAAAGCCTCTTGCGTGATGCTTTTGTAGCCTGTGCAGGCATCAGGAAGGTGAATAGACGAAAAATCAAAGCGGGGAGCTACAACGCCTGAAATAGCAATCCCATACTGAGGCGCAAGCTGAGCAATTAAATGCCCCATCTTGCCATAGCCAATTAAAAGTGCGCGCATCATAAGTTACATATCCTCATAAGTACAATTACTGTAGCCGATGATAGATTATTCTGCTACGATAGCTCGTATGTTTATTTCACCCTGGTTATCATTTGACCGCCCAACTTGGCCTGCGCTTACAGCAGATGCTACATGCGATGTAGCTATAGTGGGTGGCGGCATTTCTGGCGTTACCACACTCTATTATTTACTTACAGAAACCACAAAAAAAGTAACACTATTAGAGCAGAGCCACATAGCAAGCGGTGCTTCGGGTAATAACGCAGGTCTTGCCTGTATTCATATAGAAAAGCCAATCCAAGAACTAGTAGCCACCTACGGTCAGCAAAAAACTCGCCAGACATTTCATGAAATTGACGCCTCATGGGACATCATGGTAACACTCCTAGATACCATCCAGGCGCGAGATTTACTAGAACCCCTAGACAATATCAGCCTTGCCATCACAAGCGTACAAATACTTCTAGATCAATTCACAAGAGAAAAGCACAACAAAGAATTTGGTAGAGGCACCTCTACTTGCTATGTAGTGAATGACCCAGAAATTTTGGCCCAGCTCCCAAAAGATCCTGGCATCCCATTTCACACGCTCTCAAGACAAGAGTTTATTGATAAATTCCAGATTGTAGACAAAGACTATATAGCAGTATGCATCCCAAATGCGCGCTTTGCCAGACTCAATAGCGCCAAAGTATGCTACAAGATACTCCAATACCTGTCAGAGAATTTTGCAGGCCGTTTTCAGGTCTACGAAAACAGCCCTATCGAAACAATCCAAGAACAAGATGATAGCATCTTGTTAAACCAGAAAGTAACAGCAAAAGAGGTAATACTCTGCACCAACGGCTACAAAAATTTTAAAATTTTGAATAAAGAAGGCCAAGCCAACACAACGCTACACGACGCACTCACCCCAAGAGAAGGCTATATGGCAGCCTACAGTAATCCAAAACCAGAACCCTTTGCCCAAGGCTTCTTCGACGACAGAAACCACTACAAAGACTGCCCCTACCTCTACGTAACTCACACCAATCATCTCACGATTCTAGGTGGCCCAGAATTTGATGAACCAGAAGGCAAACACACACCCGAGAAAATCAACGAAAGATCCGCACAAAGTAAAGCCCTTTACCAAGACTTTCTAAAAAAAGCCTACGGCATCCAAGACATAGCCTTCAGCCATTTTTGGCTCGGCATCATGGGCTACACAGCAAACGACCTCCGCTGGGTCCACGCCGATCAATCAATCCCACACCTCTACTACAACCTAGGCTGCAACGGGATCGGCATCATGCCCTCCGTCTCAGCCGCCAAGCGCATAGTAGCCCTAATCACCAACCAACCTCAAGAACCTGCCCTTTTTTAAAATGGCACTCTCGAAGAGAGTGATGGAAGGTAGCCCAGGTCGCCGAAGGCGCCCTGGGGCTCGAGTTTGGACATTTGAATTACAATACCATAACTACTAGCGAAGCTTCTGGAGTGCGGTAATTTTTTACCGCTTTTAATTTTCGACCACACACCGATTTATCAATAACTTCCACAACTTACACGAACGTTCAATACTTTGTTTAACTCATTTGTGTCATAGTATGGGGCTATTATTGTATGTTTTGGGGGATATCGAAGATATAGTGCGTAGTCAAAAATTAAGAGCGGTAAAAAATTACCGCACTCCAAAGCCTTCGGCAA
>JAJFUY010000211.1 GCA_021372185.1 Chlamydiales bacterium
GTATAAAGCTGGCATTATCCAAAACAATCTGGCTTCCGTAAGCCTTACAAACCTGTTCAAACTGAATCATATATTCGCCAAAAGTAAAGAGTGCAAAATCATACCAAACCAAAGCTTTACTAACGAGAATGTTATGTTGCATTTTAGAACCCCCTAAAATGCAACATAACATCTATTATCAGACGTTCAATACAAGTCGCCACATCCGTGGCTCCATGGTTTTATTTATCCAGATTCCCCACAGTTTGCACCTACGGCGCTACACTGATGGGGGCTAATAATGAGTTGCACCTGCGGAGCAAAAATACAAAAACCACAACCAGTTTTTGGGTTTAGCCTAATTATAATAGCCGCCACTGGCGTGGCTCTAATCTTTTCTATACGTTGGTTCCCACTGTTTGCACCTAACGGCGCTACACTAGTGGGCTAATAATAAGTTACACCTGCGGCGCAAAAAACTAAAACCACACACACGCGTTTTCATAATGGTCTTCCTCAATCCATTTCAAACGCCACCGCACAATGTCTCAAAAAACATGTAATTTTTTGCGCCGCAGGTGCAACTTATTATTAGCCCACTAGTGTAGCGCCGTAGGTGCAAACTGTGGGAACTTGGGATAAAAAACTTTGAAGCCACGCCAGTTGCGACTTATTATTTGCCCATTGTGAAGTGCCTACGGCGCAAACTATGGGAAAGCATAAAGTAATCTGGTGTTATGGGAGAAGATTTAAGTTAGAGATTGTCAAATCACATGATTGTGAGCGATTTGATGCAATCAACTTGTAGATGAGATCTGCGGGGTAAAGTAACCAGTTGGGTAAAAAAGATAGCCACCCTATGAGTGACCAAATGCCGCCTAAAACCCAAGCGATTCGAAAGCATGATTTACTGTAATGATAAATAGTATTGTCATCTAGAAAGATCACGCTGTCAGTTACTTTATTAGTCTTAAGCTTTTCTTGTGCAGTTTTACCTTGTAAAGGTGCAAAAAAAATTTGTTTTTTGGTATCAAGTCTTGTCACCCATTGTACGATGCGATGACACATGGCGCATTTACCATCAAAAAACACAATTTTCATTTTATTATTTTCTTTATAGGTTTGATTATAGGTAGAGTGGTCTCTAACACTCTACCTATAAAATTATGCTAAGTGGTCACGTATGTTGATGAATTAGATTTTAATTGTTTACTAACTGATCTTTCTAACATAAGTAACGCTAAACCGCCAAATCCAATCGCAACATTTCTAAAAAGAATTTGAAAGTGCTCGGGATTAAAGGCAATAATTCCCACCATAAGCATTACTGAGATAATTGATGAATAATACGCTTTCCAGCCAGTCAGAAGCCAAGCTGCTAAGGCAACTTCAGCAACTCCAAAGCTATATAGAAATAATTTTTCTGGGATAAAGTTAAAGATAAAACTCGGTGTGTACTTTAAGAAATTTTCTGGATTTACACATATTTCATATGATGCATATGCAAATACAAAGGCTAATCCAACTCGTAAAAACCATATTGCTATTTTTCTATTACTCATACTACCTCCTTATTAAGGATAGAGTATAAATAATTAAATACATTATTGCAAGCGCAAGTTTGTAATTTACTTTATATTCTTATAGAGTTCTTCCACTCGCTGCCAATTTACTAAGTTCCAAAATGCGTCCATGTAGTCGCCTCGGAGGTTGAGGTATTTTAGGTAATAGGCGTGCTCCCAAACGTCGCAAGCAAGAATAGGAGTGCCTTTTACAACGGCCGTGTCCATAAGTGGATTATCTTGATTGCTTGTTGAAAAGGTCTGTAGTGAACCATCAGGCATTACCACGAGCCATGTCCAACCACTACCGCATCTTGAGGTGCCAGCTTCTTTGAATTTGGCTTTGAAATTGTCAAATGAGCCAAAGTTTTTGTCGATGAGATCGAGCATCAGTTTACTCGGGCCGGGATTGGCGGTTGGTGCGCGCATGATGTTCCAGTAAAAGGTGTGGTTCCAGTGGCCACCGGCGTTGTCACGAATAGCAGCTGGCAACTTACTTGCCTGGGCAAACATAGGCTCTAGGCGCATTTTTTGCCATGAGGTACCGCTTAAGGCTTTGTTTAGGGCCTCTACATAGGCTTTGTGGTGGCGACTGTAGTGTACTTCTACAGTTTTCGCATCTATATCAGGTTCTAGGCCATCATAGCTAAAAGGTAGCGTTGGTAAACTAAAGGGCCATACTTCGCGGTTTACCTGCGTCAAGATAGTTTCGTTTTTGGGCTGCATCTGCATGGCTGTTATTACTGTCAGAACTACTGCAACACCAATACCGCTTGCTACTTTACGCCAGTTCATACTCACCTCTACTAATTTAAAATTTATACTTATTTCATGTAGAGTTTTCGAGTCAACCAAATAGTGGGATCTGGTATACTTTCTCTCCTTACTAAGGAAAATCCTATGCTTAAGCGTATTATCAAAATAGCTCTTGTGACTGTTGCCTCATTATTTATACTCGTTGCCATGCTTCCCATGCTTATTTCGGTGTCGAAGGTAAATCAGTTTTTATTGTCGTGCGTCAATAAGCGCATAGCCGGCAAATTTCATGCTCAAGAGATACGTGTAGGCTGGACTGACGGCATTTCAATTAAAGGGCTGCAGATTCATGATCCGCAAGGACGAGAAGTGGCACTCTTCAAAAAGATCTCCTGCGATGTGGCACTTCTTTCACTTATTCATGCGCCTGCAGTAGAAGGTAAAATCGAAGTAGACTCCCCTAAAATCAGCTTAATTGACGACAAAAATAGTGGCCATTTTTCACTACAAGAGGTCTTTAATGCCGAAACTACAGAAAAAAAGTCAGCCCCTCCATCTTCTAGCACAGAGCTTGTGCTGAGCGAACTTCATTTAAGCTTAGATATTCAGCCGCAAGGCCAAGCCAAAGTGAATCTTCTTTGCCAAGTAGAAAGTAAAGACGATGGCCAAACAGAAAAAGGCCAAGTAAATGTAAACGCCACCGCACAAAATTTTGCAGACCTTGAAAAAGCCTATAAGCACGCGCTTGGCGAGGCCTCAACCGGCGCAGCATCTGTTGTAAGCCTTGATTGCCATATTGACCAGTTCCCTATTAAGGCAGCACTCCCCTTTGTGGCCATGCGCGACCCAACCCTGGCAAAGCTCTTACTACCGGCCCTTGGCAACAAAATAAACGCAAAAATTTCTCACACGCTAAGAGCTGATGAACTTGGACTTACTCTTGCTGTAAATAGCCCACAGCTTACCGCCAAAGTAAAAGCGGCCATTCAGGGTAACACCTTGAGCATGCTAGATGAAGGCACAATCTCTTGGCAGATACGCCCTGAAGTCTTGGCGGCACTTCAAACCGATATTAGGCAGACAGAAACAACCACACTTCTTGCCACCATCAAGCCAGAGAGCGGTACCTTAGGTGCTGATGGCAAAATGCCGGTTTCTGTTAACTGGAATTTAAGCTCACCTCTCACTCTTACAAGCACAAGCTGGAACACTCCCCTTTCTTGCAGACTTACAGGTAATATTCACGCTACCGCTCTACAAGAAAGTATAGAAGCCCATACTCAAGTAGACATTACAGCCGATAAGCAAACAAGCACACTTACTGCCCTCTGCACAGTTGCAGACCCATTAAACGCACCAGAGACCACCTGCAAAGTAACCCTAAATGGCCCCATAGCCTCAACAGCTGAACTCTTTTTAGAGAATACATTGCCCTTAGAAGACATTTTGGGTAAAACCACCTCACTTGATGCCCTCTTTAAAATCTATGACAAAGAAAAAGTCGGCACCATTAAGATTGTTTCTGACACTATGAAAGCCAACATCGACTGCCTTGCAAATGATACAACTACCACTCTTTCTGTAGATGGGTTTGCAGACCTAACAAATGCCTCACTGGGCTATCAGGGCATGAAATGCAACCTCCAAGCAACACTCAACCCTAACCAAACACTGAATGGAACACTTAAGGCTTCTCCCGTAGATTCTCCTACGGCAATTCCATTTGATCTTACATTGCCGTTTACAATTGACCTCGCAACAAAAGAGACATCAGGAAAAATTCATATTCAGTCGCATCAGGCTACCCTTGATAGCTCATTTGTAGCGCGTCCTGCGGCGGCTTCCAACTACGCACTTCTTCCTGCAATAAGCCTGCAGCTTGATGGTGAGATGAAGCAATTTCCAATTCAACTGCTTGCATCCCTTACCAAAAAACCAGAATTAGTAGATATATTGGGCGCTGAACTTTCAGGAAGCTGGAAATGCGGCTTTAACAATCTATTAAAATCAGAACCTATCTCTTTTACCATATTGGGAGAGGGATTAAGGCTGCGAGCTAATCTGCTTCTTGCCCAAGAGCTTACAGGAAAAGACGCTGTAACTGTTGATTATACACTTACACCAAAGCGCCTAAAAGCACTTCAGAGCACACTTAATGTAGCTCAAGGCGAAAAGCAAAAAGAGATGCATTTGGCAAAAGACTTGCACGTAAACATGCAAATTCATAACCTGCAACTACCTGTAGAGCCTTTTGTAATTGAATCAAAGCCCTTTATTTTAACCACGCTTCTTGATTCACTCCGCTTAAAAATGCAACTGGCACTCGATGAAATTAGCCTGAAGCAAAAAGACAAACTTGTCAACGTAGCGCCACTTCAATTACAAGCTGAACTTAAAGGCAGTGACAGACTCATCACACTCAATTGTGCGACAGATAAAAATGCTTCAAAAAATGCCGCTCAAATAGCATTAACGGGCACAATGCATAATCTCTGGAATGAAGAGGGCTTTAAAGTAGATAACGCACGTATACTTTTAGACACCAAAATCCAAAATCTCCCATTAGATATCCTCTACAGCATAACAGCAACTGACCAAGCCGCCGATGACTGCATCGCTGTCTTTGGTAGCACTGTTGATGCTAGCGTAAAAGCTGAGATCAAAGATCTAGATGATGGCTCCTTTCACGGCACTATACAAAGCCAGCACCTTAAATCAGAAGTAGATTGCTTGCTAACAGAAGGCACACTCACCTTAAAAAAGCCAATTACCGCTGAGTATACTCTCACGCCAGAAGGCGGAAAAGTCCTGCTAAAAGATGTAAACCCACTCCTTGCTACTGCCGCAAGATCAGAAAGTCCAATCAAGCTTACGATTGACTCAAATGGATTTTCTGTTCCCCTAAAGCCATTTTCAAATAGCACAATGCAGATAAAAAATATCAAAATAGAGCCAGGCATACTCTCATGTAAAAACTCTGGCATGCTCTCACTTTTAGTAAATTTACTCAAAGTAGACGCATCAGGATCTGACGAAATCCCTCTCTGGTTTACCCCCATCTATATAGATGTTAAAGACGGCATTGTAACGTGCAAACGCGCTGACACCCTCCTGGCTAACGCATTTCCGATTGCTACATGGGGCCAAATCAATTTAGTAAAAAACAGCATAGACATGACCCTTGGCCTAAGTGGAACTGCTATAGCGCAAGCCTTTGGTATAGCACGCCTTGACCCCGGCTACATGGTACAAATCCCCATTCATGGCCCTACACAGTCTCCAAAGATAGATTCAGCCCTTGCCACCACCAAAATTACTGCCCTTAAGCTGCAGCAGACCAGCTCAAAATCAACCTCCCTTATTGGCGGTTTACTAGAAGTTGCCACTCAAGCTATGGAAAAAGACGCCCCAGTCCCCGCTCCCACCACACATCCCCTACCTTGGGCAAAAAATCTTCAAACACACCATCATAGCCCTCAGCCAAAGCCCCTAAAATTTAAGCGGTAATAATATGTTGTCGAAAAAGTGTGTGATTATTTTTCACCGCAGAGAAAAATCAGAGAGCGCTGAGTAAAAAC
>JAJFUY010000203.1 GCA_021372185.1 Chlamydiales bacterium
AGCAGGCGCACGGCAAAGGGATGAAGGTCTAACCTGTCTGCAGGAGGGAGTCTCTTGGGATTTCTTCGAAAATTCTCTCGCCTTGATACCGTGTGGTGGAGGTGGGGGGATTTGAACCCCCGACTATGGCTTTTAATTTTCGTTTTTTCAATGAGTTAGATATTGGTTACACATAGTTTACACATAACAGCAAAATACGACTTGCACCAAGAATGAAACTTTCAATACAAGATCTATGCTTGAACACCTGAGAATGGCACCGCTAATTTATCGCAGAGATCTTCGTTAGCGCCAGCGTATGCCAGCCTTCTCAATGATCATCTTTTCTTTTTAATGACCGAACCACCTTCTCCATATCTGATGGCTGAACATATTGTGTTTCTTTTTCAAAGTAGTCACGTGTCGTATGTAAATACTCGGACCATTCCTTTGACCCTAAATCCTTTGCGAACCCTTCAAATATAGTTATTGCACGTTGTGTGTAGAGTTGTATCTGATCAAGACACGTGCGGATTCGTGGTTCAACGAGCATCCCTTCCACATGATATTTTGGCGGGTTACCCCCATACATTTCCATAATATGCGGATACGCACCATGAACATAGCCAGAAAGAGTGTCGTTTGTGATTTGGCAGATTTTTTGAAAATCGCTTGGATTAGCAATAGGTTGCATTTTGCGTGCAACTGAAGCCCATATTTTCCTTTTCGGGACAGTATCACGACGTGTCTCATTAAGTAATGGATTACTCGGATTTTTAAATTCTTCTTTAAAAAAATCCTCTAGAAACTTCCTCTGCTGATTATCCAACGCACCGCTTTCACCATTTTCAAGAATGAATATCATTTCATGTAGAAAGTCATCTAAGGTACGCACAATCACCATAACTTCTTGAACAAAACCACCCGCAAGAAGATGCAAGCAAGCGTTTAGGCCGCTTACTACTCGCACACCTTTAAGAAGCGCAACATGATAAACAGTTTGCTCTTCATATCTGAATTTCTTAAAACCTGAGATATCAGTGAAAACAGGCTTCGGAACTATCATGGTCTCCATTGCTTGGGTAGCAACTGCAAGCCGACCGATACAATTTGTAAACACCGGGATCAATTCAATTTTATCTATTGTATTCATGCAATTACTATAATTATTAATTAAGTGTGTGACAATATGTTATTATAATTTTCAATTTGATGATCTCGTGCCATACCCAACAGTTCCGGTACATCAGTCCCGGGGCATGGATCCCGGCTTTTTTCATCAAAGCTTTGACAAATTGAAATACTAACATTATAGATTACATTGACTTTTGTGACAGGTATATTCAGTGTTCTGTAAAACATTGTTGACAGATGGTTCCATATATGGTTCCATAATGGGCATGTTATGGGTCGTAAGGAAAAGCTCTTTAGAAAGTCAAAAGATTCTCCGAATAACTTATCATTCGATGAGTTATGCTCATTAGCTAAGAGAGTTGGGTTTGTTTATAAAAAAACAAGCGGAGATCATGAAATTTACAAGCACCCAATTGGTGGCAAGATGATGAATTTTCAGCCAATTGATGGTAAAGCCAAACCGTATCAAGTTCGGCAACTCCTCGATTTTATAGAGGATAATAACTTGATGGAAGAATAGCAATGTCAAAATATTCTATGAGCGCAACATGGAGTGATGAGGATAATTGCTACATCGCCACTGTCAAGGAATTTCCAGGCCTTTCTGCCTTCGGCGAAACTCGCTCAGAAGCTATAAAACAAGCTGAAATAGCACTAGAGGGTTTCATGAAGGTATATCAAGAAGATGGGTGTGAGCTTCCTGAACCCGAAACAGTCAAACAATATAGTGGCCAAACACGCATCAGATTACCAAAAAGTCTCCACGCAGCATTAAGCAATGAAGCCGATAGCGAAGGAGTTTCATTAAATAGTCTTATTATTAGCCTATTATCCGAAAGGCATTACATCAAAAGAATCGAAAAGGATTTATCTCAAATCATGGCTTGTATGCAGTTACAAGTGTTTGGTTCAGCTTTACAGGAAACAGGGGCAAGTTCGGATGTTAAATTCAGCAACTTTGTCTTGCTTACAGCAGATAACAAAACAGAATCTTGGGTCACACTATGAAA
>JAJFUY010000216.1 GCA_021372185.1 Chlamydiales bacterium
CAAACCCTTTTTTCCATCCAGCGCCGCATCTTTGAGCTAGAATACCCCTTCGTCACCGTCCCAATCTACATCCACGAAGAAACTTGAAAAACCTAAAGCAGAGAGCATAATTCTTGTTTTAGAGCCCTTCAGGGCGACTGAATGAAGCCCACCGTAACCGCAGGGAACGGTGGGTAAAAGGATAAAACCATCAGAGCCCATCTGAGGGCGATTCAATCTCGTGATTCAATCGCCCTCAGATGGGCTCCAAGAATATTTCTATCTATCCCACCGTTCCCTTCGGTCACAGTGGGCTCCGTTCATTCGCCCTGAAGGGCTCTTAGAAAGAGTTACTGCGCATTTATGAGCAGCGGAGCTATAAACGGAAGCGCATCTTTATTGATGTGAGGATGTGATCCATTTATGGCCGTGGATATAAGGGAATTTACCGTGATGCCGATCGCATTTTTTGTTTGTGAGAGCAGGTCTGTAATCTTTTGTAGGGCAGTTTGTTGCTCTGCATCGTTAAAGCGGCCAGAATCATGGCACTCTTTTACGATGGCAGAAAACGCATCTACGTTATGCTGTAGGCCTGCTAAGCTATTTAAGCGATCTGCACCAAAAAAGGCTTCTTTAAGCTCAATTTTTCTAGCAGCTACTAGCGGCATCGTTATATCTGGGATCGCACCACTTGTGTCATCAGCAAAGCGGTGATACTTTGCTAAAAAGCCATCTGCATCTCTTTTAATTACATCAACACGCGCTGTAATACTCTCTAGCAGAGCTTTTTGAGATACAATCGGTTGCTTTACAAATTGGCTGATACGCTGTAACACAAGGGCATGCATCTTTTTATCTTCTGATATTTTTTTACTGCAGGCCAAAAATACCCAGAATTCAAAATCTGAGATAAAGCAGTCTTTAGTCCAGCTTGTTGTGCCTTGAGTATAGCGTGGAAGCTGGCCAAACATCTTTTTAGCGTAGGCAAAAAATGATTCGTCATCTACTTGATTTTCAACTAAAGCCTCTCCAAACCCTACTAAGAATAGCTTTCGTTTTACATCGTCATTAGTCGGCTCTTGCTGTAAAAGCATAAGAAGATGGCTTCTGGCTTCTGGATATCTTTTAAGTTCAAGCAAGCAGTCAGCTTTTAAAGAATCAAGCACAGATCGTGTCGGCTTATTTTTAACATTTTCAACCGGGAATAGACCTATCTTAGCTTCTTCAATTTCTGCTAATGCTTGGGTAAAATCCCCGCCGCTTACCATAGCCTGGATTTCCTTTACCTTTACGTCATGACGCGTTGGGTGCGCCCGTAAAAAGGTGGCATAGTGAGCACGAGACACAGCAAACGCTTTTTGCGCATAGTAGCAATCGGCTAAACCCTCTAGATGAAGTGTAGATGATGGGTCAAGCTTGCCAATTTTTTCATACAGCTGCACGCAGTTCATGCTTGACTGAGGGGTAAATTCTTTAATTTTAGAAAGAGCTAATAGTTCACGCTGTGTGATTTTTGTGATGCAGGCATTAATATCGCTTGTGGCTCTATGAACGGCTTGGCGTTCCTTACCAAGCTGGCCGCATAAAAAGTGAAGACCCAATTTATCACAGATTTTTACAGCATGCCACCAGGGGCGTGCAGCAAATTTGGCATCAATTTCTTGCGTAAAGGTATCACAGTCTTGACGGAGTTTAGTAATTGAAGTCGAAAGGTCATTTAACCAAGTAATTTTTTGAGATAAGTCTACAGGAGAGATTTGTGATCCTTCCAAAATGCGACGACGAAGCTCTGTAATCGAATTCATAGTCGGTCTTTCATTGAGAACTGGTGCTTGATGCCCAACTGCTACAACTGCTGAACCAATAGAAAATGACATAACTACTCCTTAATTAATAGTAAGGAGTAATTTTATTACAGGCTTTGTATATTTACAATGTTTTTAGCTTGTTGCCTTTATTTTGTCGTAATAATCAGACAACACACTGTAGAGCTGAACCAGCTGCTCTTGAGCCCCAATAATTCCACGTCTTTGTTTACGGAAAGAATAGATAACTTCTGGGATGTTTACCTCTATGTCATCAAGGGCAACACCTTGGGCGAGCTGCGCATCAACATAGCGTCGTAAATATAAACTTACTGCAATTGTGCCCGATCTTCCAGCTCCGCCTTTACAGTTAATCGCTACTGGCACTTGCGGATCAGGGCTAAGCTCATAAATCCTATCAAGTAAAGTGTTTAAAAGATCCTCGCACGGCATGCCGCTCTTATCGCGCCAGCCTTCGTAGTGAAGGTGTGTAAATTCTCGGCCATCACTTGTTGCTAAAGTAGTTTCTATGATTTGAGGTATAGTATTACGATGAGACTTTTCTTTCACTTGCAAAACCTGGCTATACAAATGCGAAATCGTCACGTCATCACGTAGCACCACGTTTTTTAAAACTTTTCTTGTCCAAAAGTTATTCTTTCTACTTTTCACTTCTCGCGACTGGAGCGCCGATACAAACACCACAACATTATCAGCCAAGGCTGCATCAAAGTAATCTCTCAACTCCTTAGAATTTTTGGGGCAACACGCAATGATAAAGTACTGCCCATCCATCTGAACGTCACTTGCATTGACATATAAGCCCTTAAACTGGCGGCCTGTGCGGTTCACATCAAATGGCGCATGGTACTTACTAGCAATGTCTTTAAACTTTTCCGCCGTTTTATACGTAAGGGCCAAGATGCTCTTATCATATTCTACACGGTATCTAATCTCATTATAGAGCTCTTCTGCCTGATCGTAGGAGTTCGCGCTCAGTTTTTTTGCCTTTTTCTTAAGATCATGCAACTTACAGGTTTCTTTAGGAAAAAGATGAGGCTTATCTTTGGCATCTAACACACAGATTTGCAAAATGAGAAGGAGAAGCGCACCAAAATAGCGCTGAAATGCGGTCATAAGTCACCAAAATATATATATTTGTTGTACCTTTTAAAGCTGTTTTGGTAAAGAAGAAAATATTAGAGGTAATGACGATGAAATCATTCTTAATTTGGTGCAAAAAAGAATTTATCCGCATGCTGCCGGTATCTCTATTTTTTCTGGTGGCGTTTTCACTTGTAGATGCCACTGACCGCATCGTGAACAAACACTCTCTTACCACCTATAGCTTTTTATCGTGCGTAGTTGACGCCTTAATTATGGGCAAAATTGTCCTCATTGCCGATAGCCTAAAGCTCATAAAGCTCTGCGAGCATAAACCCCTTGTCTGGGTAACATTGTGGAAGTCTTTTTTTTATGTAATCTGCAGCATGGTTTTACGCCTAGCTGAACATAGCATCCCCGCCATAGTCCAGGGGCAAAGCATGCAGCAAATCTTCATGCAGATACAAGAACATGTAGACCGCCCCCTCTTTTGGATTGCTCAGTGCTGGCTTGCCTACCTCTTTATAATTTTTGTAGGCTATCGTGAGCTTGTTATGGCAATAGGTACATCCAGGTTCAAATCTCTCTTTTTTAAAAAATGATAAGTTGTTAGATTGTTCGGGCATGATACAGGAGTTTATGTATGCTACATGTCCGCAATTTGCTGCTCTTTGCTTTTATCATCCTCATCCCTCAAGGCCTCTATAGTGCCGAGGATAAGCCAAAAACTGTCTGCCTCAACATGATTGTAAAAAACGAAAGTGCAGTCATAGAGCGCTGTTTAGAATCTGTACTGCCGCTTATTGACTACTGGGTGATCTCAGATACTGGGTCTACAGATGGCACACAGCAAATTATTAAAGACTACATGAAGTCAAAAAATATTCCTGGAGAGCTCCATGAGCGTCCCTGGAAAAACTTTGGCCACAACCGCAACGAAGCCCTAAAGCTTGCTCATGGCAAGGCTGACTATGTCATGTTTATTGACGCTGATGAATACCTCACCTACGATGCAGACTTTGTAAAACCAAAATTAGATAAAGACTACTACTACTTTATCCTCACCTGGCCCGGCTCTCAGTGGAAAAAGGTTTCGCTCATTAACAACCACCTCGACTGGAAATGGGAAGGCGTACTACATGAAGTGATTGCACCACCCTATGAGCGCACCTTTGACACCATAAAAGGCATGGTAAATAACTACACTGTTGATGGCGCACGCTCAAAAGACCCTAAAAAATGGGAAAATGACGCAAAAGTGTTAGAAGATGCTCTAAAAGATGATCCTAATAACACCCGCTACATATTCTACTTAGCCAAAACCTACACCAACGCCGAAAATAAGCAAAAGGCGCTCGAAAACTATCAAAAACGTGCTGACATGGCTCATGGAGCTAATGACTCTGAAGCCTTTTTATCGATGCTTGAAGTTGCCAAAATCCAAGAAGAGCTAAAAATGCCCTCAGATGTAGTTATTGCAAGCTATAAAAGAGCCTGTACCTATGCACGAGTGCGCGCTGAGGCCTACTACTACTTGGCACGCTACTACAGGTCAATTGGCGATAATGAACGCTGCTATTTAGTGGCCTGTCTTGGCAATACCCTCCCTTTAGCTGACGATCTACTTTGGATTGAAGAATGGATCTATAATCATGGACTTCTCATGGAAATGTCAGTGTCTTCATACTGGATTGGCAAATACAAAGAATGCCAAGAAGCAAGCCTGGCTTTATTAAACGCTAAAGACGTACCAGATAACTATAGAGACTGCGCCATTCAAAATTTAGGATTTGCCAATGCAAAGCTGCTTGAACAAATTTGCCAGTAGCAAATTTTTACTTTTGGTTTTACTTTGCCTCTTTGGACAGATTCAGGCCGAGGAGGTAAAGACGGTGCTTATTCGCACCTATAAAGTACTTGGAGCCACTCCCTGGGATCCAGACAGCATCAATTCTGGCATCACGGGCTCTGAAGAGGCTGTCATTTATGTGTCTCAAAAGCTTGCCAACTTAGGCTATAAAGTACTTGTGCTGGGCTATCCGCCAGAAAACTCTGTACATTCTGCAGTTTTTGCAAACCCGCGCTATATTGATGTGCAACAAGACGACCATACTCCCGTTGACATAGCCATAGCCTGGCGTGATCCTTTTAGCGCTCATGAGCTAAAAGCTCGAGCAAAACTCGTGTACCTTTGGCCGCATGATACTTGTCATGCTCAACTAACAGATGAGATGATTGACAAATTCGATGATGTCTTTTGGCTGTCAAAATGGCAGCGTGAGCAGTGGATGTCTGTGAATCCCCGTTTTGGTCAATTTACTAATTTTTATGGCAACGGCCTAAACCCAGAACAGTTTTTGCCCATTACCCAAAGAAAAAACCCCTTTTCTTGTATCTACAGCTCAAACTATGCTCGGGGGTTAAGCGTGCTGTTAGACATCTGGCCAAAAGTAAAAAAGCAGTTTCCTAAAGCCACTTTAGACATATACTACGGCTGGCAGCACTGGGGCCTTTTAGCTCCAAACCAAGAAAAATATATGCGTGCGCAAGTTGATGTATATGAATTGCTGGATGTGCGAGATCATGGCCTTGTAAGCCACCACGAGCTAAACCGCGCCTTTGAAAACACCTCTCTTTGGACCTACCCTTGTATAGCGCCAGAAACATTTTGCATAACGGCCATCCGCGCCCAAATGACCGGCTGCATCCCCGTCATCATAAACGGCACGGGATTAGCCGAAACAGTACGCCACGGCTACATAGCAAACTCGGCTGATGAATACCTAGCCACCCTCATCAAAGCCATGAAGCAAGCAGAACAAATCTCTCTTGCCGAGCGCAAACTCATGAAAGACTTTATCCTAGAATCCTACACCTGGGAAAAAATCGCCCAGAAATGGGACGCGCTCTTCCAAGCCCAAGCCGACAACCAAAAAGCTGCTTAACTGGCATATGCCTTTTTATGTATTTTTTGCGCTTTTGGGCTTTGGCGTTTTTGCGTTGAATCACGGATCACGTACACGTAACTATAGTCAACAGGCATGTGTATGAAAAGCACGATTCAACTAAGAAAACGCAAAAACCCAAAAGCGCAAAAAAATACAAATTTGTGGGCCGCAGGTCCACGTTCATTATTAGCCCATAGTGTGACCACGAATGGGGCAAACTATGGGAACGCTTTGAAAAAAACCATCAGAGCCACGCCAGTGGCGGCTAGATTATTTATTCGCCACTGGCGTGGCTCCATATATTGATTACATGGTTCCCACAGTTTGCCCCTTCGGGGCTATACTGTGGGCTAATAATAATCGCGGACCTGCGGCCCACAAATTTGTTTATTTTTCTTATCAATGGTCTGATTCGAATACATATATTTTTTTCTGGTATTTGTTTGGGAATGGGGGTATAGCTTTAAAATATTGTGATGAGAGGAAGGTATGGCCAAAAAGACGCGGGTTGAAAAAGATAGTTTGGGCGAGGTTGTGGTGCCGCTTGATGTGTATTGGGGTGCACAGACGGCGCGCTCACTACTAAACTTTTGTATAGGCTCAGACACCATGCCTCGAGAGCTTATTTTGGCTATTGTTTTGCTTAAAAAATCAGCGGCTCTTACAAACCACAAGTTAAAGCTTTTGGATAAAAAGAAAATGCAGGCCATAGTTTCTGCCTGTGATGAAATTTTAAATGGCAAATTTGCAGATCAATTCCCTCTCGTAATTTGGCAAACAGGTTCTGGCACGCAAACCAACATGAATGTAAATGAAGTCATTTCAACTCGTGCTAACGAGCTTTTGGGCCATAAAAATAGCACCAAATTTCCTATACATCCAAATGATGATGTCAATATGTCACAGTCATCAAATGATGTGTTTCCAAGCGCTATACATATTGCTGCCTGTTTTGAGATTGAACAAAAGCTAATCAATGCACTAACCACCCTACAAAAAGCGCTAGATGCCAAAGCCAAAAGCTTTAAAAAAATTATCAAAGTTGGTCGTACACATCTTATGGATGCTACTGTCTTAACACTAGGTCAAGAATTTTCAGGCTATGTCTACCAGGTAGCAAGCGGCATAGCGGCTCTTAAAGCAAGCTTAAACGAACTTCACAGCCTAGCTATAGGTGCAACAGCTGTTGGCACTGGCATTAATGCCCCCAAAGACTTTGGTAAAGCGATTTGTAAAACACTCTCAAGTCTTTCTAAAAGCACCTTTATCCCTCAAGAAAACCCATTTGCAGCTCTTAGCACAAGTGATGCCTGCGTGACAACATCAAGTGCCATAAAACGCCTTGGCTGCACGCTCTTTAAAATTGCTAATGATATACGCTGGATGGGCTCTGGCCCACGCTGCGGCTTAGGCGAGCTCATACTGCCAGAAAATGAACCAGGCTCATCTATTATGCCCGGCAAAGTAAATCCTACTCAATCAGAAGCCCTCATGATGGTCTCTACGCAAATAATAGGCCTAGATGCCGCCATTACCATGGCCGCCTCACAAGGAAATTTTGAACTAAACGTCATGCGTCCCCTTATTGCCTACAACCTCCTCCAAGAAATTCGCCTCCTCACCGACGCCGCCGCTAGTTTTACAAAAAATTGCATACTCGGTCTAAAAGCCAATACAAGAAAAATCAAAGCTCACCTAGATAGTTCACTGATGCACGCTACAGCCCTTAACCCACACATTGGCTACGACAAGGCAGCAGCCATTGTACGAAAAGCCCACCAAGAAGAAAAAACCATCAAAGCTGCCGGCATAGAGCTTGGCCACTTCACCGAAAAACAATTTGATACCATGATAAACCACGAAGATATGTGCTTCCCCCATTGATGTATTCTTAAAAATCATGTAGTATTTCTGGCATTTACCGGGTAAAAACTATGCCAGAACTTCCAAAAGCCTATATTGCAAGTGATGTAGAAAAAAAGTGGTACCAATTTTGGGAGCAAAACGAGCTCTTTAAGGCGGACCCCACATCTAGTAAGCCAGCTTACTGTATCATGATTCCCCCTCCAAATGTTACGGGCGTGCTTCATATGGGCCATGCCTTGGTAAATACGCTGCAAGACATTCTCATCCGCTATAAGCGCATGTCGGGCTTTGATACACTGTGGATGCCAGGGACAGACCATGCAGGTATTTCTACTCAGGCAGTAGTTGAGCGCAATATTTTTCAGACTACAGGTAAGCGAAGAAACGATTTTGAACGTGATGACTTTCTAAAAATCGTGTGGGAATGGAAAGAAAAAAGCGAAACGCAAATTGTTGATCAGCTAAAGGCTTTAGGCGCCTCTTGCGACTGGTCGCGTCAGCGCTTTACCATGGATGATGGCTACTGCCACGCTGTACGCGTGATGTTTAAAAAGCTATTTTCTCAAGGGCTGATTCACCGTGGAGACTACCTTGTAAACTGGGATCCTGTTACACAAACGGCACTGGCTGATGACGAAGTAGAATACGAAGAAAAGCAAGGATTTTTGTGGCACTACAGCTACCCATTAGCAGATGGCTCTGGAGCTATTGAAATTGCCACAACACGCCCAGAGACAATGCTGGGAGATACCGCAATTGCTGTTCACCCAAAAGATGAGCGCTATCGCAAATTTATTGGCAAAACTGCCATACAGCCACTTACAGGCCGTCATCTTATTATTGTAGCCGATGATATGATCGACCCGCTATTTGGAACTGGCGCCGTAAAAATTACCCCCGCACACGACCATAACGACTATGTAATGGGCCAGCGCCATAATCTAGAGATGATTACCATCATGACAAACGATGGCAAGATCAACGATAATGGCGGCATCTACAAAGGCATGAGCATGCAAGAGGCTCGTGTGGCTGTAAACCAGGCTATGAAGGATAAGGGTTATTTTGTAAAAACAGTCCCTCACATGAACAGAATTGGCGTTTCATACCGCTCTAAAGCGGTTATTGAGCCGCATCTCTCTAAGCAGTGGTTTGTAAAGCTTACAGCCTATAAAGATCACTTAAAAGAAATTGTCCGCGCAAACAAAGTAAAAATTTTACCACATCAATGGGAAGCTACATACGGCCACTGGATAGATAACCTCCATGACTGGTGTATAAGCCGTCAGCTCTGGTGGGGCCACCGTATTCCCATCTGGTACAACCGTGATAATCCAGAACAGATGATTTGCTATGATGGCGAGGGCGAACCTCCAGAAGTACAGCAAAACCCTGATCTTTGGATACAAGACCCAGATGTATTAGACACCTGGTTTTCATCGTCGCTTTGGCCATCTGCTACTCTTGGCTGGCCAGAAAATACGCCGGAATTAAAAAAATACTACCCTAATGCCACCCTCATCACGGGCCACGACATCCTCTTTTTCTGGGTAGCCCGCATGCTGATGATGGCAGAGGCCGCAACTGGCCAAGTGCCCTTCCCAGAAACATACCTGCATGGCCTTATCTACGGTAAATCCTACTGGAGACAGCCGGAAGGCGGCAGCGTGATGTATGTGACGGAACAAGAGCGAAAAGAATTTGACCTCGGAAAAGAGATTCCCAAAGACGTACATTCCAAATGGGAAAAGATGTCAAAATCTAAGGGCAATATCATTGACCCATACGAAATTATCAACGAATATGGCACAGACGCCTGCCGTATGGCTTTGGCATCTAGCGCTACAAGCATGCCACAGATTGATTTAGATAGAAGACGCTTTGAAGAATTTAAAAACTTTGCCAATAAAATCTGGAACGGCACGCGCTTTGTCTTGATGAACGTTGAAGATTTAGACGCGGCAACATTTGCTACGGGCCTTGATGAGTCATTATTAACACTAGAAGACCGCTGGATCTTAAGCCGCCTAAACGACGTGACAAAAGAAGTGCATAAGTCACTGGCTGTCTATTCATTTGATAGAGCCACAACAAGTGCGTATGACTTTTTCTGGAATGAGTTTTGTGCCTACTACCTAGAAATTATTAAGCCTGTGTTATTTGGCAAATCTGGCAATGAAGCAATACGTAAAAACAAGCAAAAGATGCTTGTGATTGTGCTGTTACAGGCTGTACGTCTACTGCATCCTATGGCGCCATTTATTACTGAAGATCTTTTTCAGCAGCTTAAAAGCCGTTTTGAGACTGATGCAGCTGGCAAGGTTGATCCCTACACAGCAGAAGCTCTAAAGGCACTAATGGCCGCTGGCTGCATCGTAAGCTTGTACCCACAACCTATTGATGCCTTTATTTCTAAAGATGCTGAGACTACCTTTAACCTGCTTTCAAAGCTCACCTACTCCTTACGCAACATCCGCGGCGAGATGAAGGTACCTGTAGGCCTTGCATGTGATGTATGTATAATTGGTAAAGAATCTGACCCTGAATTTGCACTAGCAAAAGACCACGCCTACGTTGTAAACGCGCTTGTCAAAAATAAATCCCTAATCTTTACAAACGATCAGCCCTCTGGCAATGGCTCAAAAGCCATGATCAATAATTTGCAGCTATGGGTGCTCGTGCCAAGTGAAATGAAAGAACAAGAAAAGCAAAGGCTTGCCAAAGAAGAAGAAAAGCTTGTACGTACGCTAGAAGGCCTTGAGCAAAAACTCTCAAATACAAGCTTTCTAGAAAAAGCCCCAGTTGACGTAGTCAACAAGCTAAAAAGCTCTCAGGCCCAATCCCTCACCCAACTCGAATCCATAAAAGCCGAACTTGCCAAGCTATAATTCATAATTTTGCACATATTGTCACTTTGTGGAGTTGTCTAAAAAAATTGTTTTAGAGTCCTTTAGGACGACTGAGAAAAGCCCACCGTGACCG
>JAJFUY010000217.1 GCA_021372185.1 Chlamydiales bacterium
TCAAAGCAAGATAAAGCCTTTAGCTATACAGCAAGAGGCTTTCTTACTGACGGTACATTTGATGTAAACGCCACAAGAACACAGTGTGAAAATCATACAATCTTAGATAATGGTGTAGACTCGTTTGGCAAAGTAACGGCTGAACTTTTAGACCAAAAAAAGATATACTCATCCTACAATGCCATGGGAGAGCTTACATCAAGTAATTCAGAAAAATATAGATGGGATCCATGGGGTCAACTCCTTGAAGTAACCACAAGCTCAAGTAAATGGACAGCTGTGTACGACGCCTTTGGACGACGTCTAGAAACCGCCCACACTAAACTAGGCTATATCTATAGCCCAACCACTGTAACAACCTCATTTTTTGACCCAGAAAAAGAATTTGAAGAAATCGGCATCCATCTTCACGACAAAACCTTCTGGAAGTACTTTGGCCCCAAAGACTGCGATGCAGTAAGCGACAATACAGGCCAAACAGCCTACCTCATCCACAACTGCCTCCAGCAGCTAGAAGCTGTGGTAACAAACAATACCGTCTCGTACCCAGACAACTACCCCACGCCCTACGGCCCCCAAAAGCAACCCGATGCCTTCTATGACCTAGTCACCTACGCCAAAAGCCTGTCCTGGCACTCCCAAGCCCAAGACCCCACAGGCCTAATCTGGATGGGCAAGCGCTACTACGACCAGCAATTCGGCCGCTTAATAAGCTGCGACCCAATAGGCCTGCCCGCCACCACCAACCTCTACACCTACGCCAACGGCGACCCCATAAACTACACCGACCCCGACGGCCGCTTCGCCTCCCCGGTCTACAACCCAGTTCCCCAAACCACCATACATACAACAGAAGGATCTCCAAGTTTTTGGCAATCGGTCAAAAACTCCTCTTCACACTATTTCAATAAGGCATGGGCTGCGTGTACAGTTGACAACACACTTGATGCAATGGATCAAGTCTCTTTAGCATTAATGCTTATACCTTCTGGCCACGTAAAACTTGCAGGCGCCAGCATTGGAGCAATCTCTAATGCAGCAAGATTTACCAGAGGAATTTTTAGTAAACCCGTTAGAAATGCTGCAAAACCCATAGCAGAGTTTGGGGTAAACCACATCGTTCGCTCAAGTCCACAAGCGCATAAAGCCGCCAAAGCAACAATGGATGTAGCTAAAAAAGCTTGGCAATTCGACAAAGACTATGTTAATTTAGCAAGCGACACAGCCACTCATCATATAATTTTTGGTGAGGGAGCGGGTTTTGGGGGACATTTATGGCCAGGTGCTAAAAATAAATCACCTTTTCCAGCAAATTGGAGTCCAGGTAAGATAATGGACATAGTCTCAGACATTGCAACGGATCCTTTATTGACATGGAAGCCATCTTCCAAAATTAATGATTTAGGAAGATTTGTTGTGCACGGTATACGCGAGGATGTAAAGATTAGAGTAATAATTGAACAAGGTGCTGATTTAGTTTCAGCCTATCCCGTCAAATCTTATTAAATATTTACAATAGGTTTATATGTCCGATATAGACAAGAGCGACTCCGATAATCTAAAATTACTTGAAGAAAAAACTTTGGCTTTAATTCCAATCATCAATGATTACATAGACGATGAATATAGAAACTTTTTAGAGGAATTAATTACACACAGTGAAATAGGTTTAGCCTATGAAGAAATCGTAAGCACCCTAATTTTTTTAAATGTAAAAATCACTCCGGAACAATTTGAGAAGTTTAAAATTGAAGAAGTTCTAAATCATGTAAGTAAAGATCTTATATTTAAAATAAGCAAACAGGTTGTTTAACAAACCATATAGGAATATTGAAATTTAGTACATGATCATGGGTACCTCTGGGAACATGTACGAGGAATTGCCTAAGAAGACATAATTGCTGCCATAAAATTTCACAATATTACTTTGAACAAATTGGACTTTGATAAAATCCAAACTGCTGGAAATCTCATGGGGATCGATAGCATGAAATGGGTAGATTTAAAATGGAATTAAGAAATTGCGAGTCGTAGACGAATCTTACAAGCATACGGGGAATAAAGTTAAACATTTAGCAATCACCACCTTGCTGGTTTCGATTTTAATATTTACACTATCTTCTTTTTTTTGGGATAAGTTCTTCGAGCCAAATTACGTGGAAATAGCGCATGGCATTACTGCTAAGGTGGCAAAAAAAATCCACAATGAAAAAAACCTGCTTCCAATAGGTACAGGCGGCGGAATGCGAGGTGACATCAAGATGATGGCTATTTCATTTAGTTACCAACAAGAAGTAGATATTCCGACGGCCAGAGAGCTTCTAGTATATTGTGTCGAAGAATATTTAAGCGCAATTAACGCTGATGAAAAAGTGCGACCTTTTCTTCACAATTTTCCATTTACAGCAAAAAATATTGAAATTAGAATATTTTTTTCAACCAAGAACGATGAAGATGTGCCAGTAGGCAAGCTTTCTATAGCTAGCGCAATTAAAGGCGGCGTTCGTTATAAAGCAAATAATCATAATTACACGTTGGACATACTGCGTGAAGAAACCTACGAAGAAGCCCTAAAACTCATTCAACAGAATAAATTGAAAAAACCAGAACAGCCCACAAATCTGTAACCTATAAAACCCGAGCTATATAGGTGAATTTAGTTTCTAAGCTACTATAGCCGATCAGCTAGACTTTGCAACTTTTTGACGGCATTTTCTCCACATCAGCCCCCCTCACCAATTTAATTTCTCCAAAAGGCATAATAATGCCCTTCTGGAGAAATTAAATATTCCATTGACGACGAATGTTAAATTAATTATTGTCAACATAGAGGGCTTAGCTTTAGATCGCTTGTAAAACCCAGTTCTTGGTAAATTGTATAACCATTAGAAAATCTTTAACAAAAAGTCACTGCATTTTTTATGCATAAAAATAAACAGATAAAGTTAAAGTCTCTTTTTCTTGCAGTAACAACATCGCTTTTGGGTGCCACACGCAAGCAGCTACGGGCAGTAAAAGCAGATCTTGATGAGCAAGAAGATATATATCTATACTTTTATTGGGATGGAGAGCTATCTGATTCTGACGAAGAAACTATAAGCCATGTGATTACACAGACTCAAAACACCGTCACCGCTAAATTCCCAGGCAATTATAACTTCAAAACTTCTATCGAACGCCTGGACTACCCTCAACCAATACCTGATTTGGGGTATTTTGTATATCTAAGAGATGAGACAATATTTCATTCCATGAAATGGGACGAACCTGTCATCTTATCAAGATTTTATAAAAGTATCGGCTTAGAAAGAATTGACGAATTCAGGCTTTTAATGTGTTATGCAATCTTAGGAAAAATTCGACCGAATTTAAGATATATATGGATAGAACTAAACGATCTGAAACGTACTGCATATTATTCATTTTACTTTGATGGCTCCATTACCGACTACGACAAGTCTATTGCCTTTGGCATTATCGAAACTGTACAATGGCTCTTTTGTCCAGGAATATTTACAGCTAAGGCATCGATAGAGCAAATTGATTATCCAGAACGACTACCTTGGCTGGGATACCCTATTTACCTAAGAGATGAGTCAGTATTTGAAAATGAAAAACCACAAGAGCAAATAAATTATTGGACTAATCTCAAAACAGGGCGGCAGATAGTGGCACCTGGACAACACTGTAGAGCACAGCTGATGGCATGCATAAGAGCTGTCTTAATTGGAGAGATCCGAAAAGCCTGCAGAGCAATTCAGATATCTATAAACGAATTAAAAAAGAAAGTGGTTTTATGGATTCATTTTGACGGCCAAATATACGATTCCACACTCATGGTTGTTGACTTGCTTAAAAGAGAAATTCAAAAACTGCACTATACTTGCCAAATTTATGCTGAAAGAATGGATTTACCAGCACCAATTCCTCATTTAGGAGAATTTCTGTTTTTACGACAAGACACGGAAGTGCCCCCACCAAAGACCGACCAAGAAGTTTACGAACCTGTGAAGAAATACTGCTTTGCTAAAGTGGCTTCATACAACCTTTCACACTACCTACGGGCTATATTTGTTGATAGCTATGTCCATAAAAAAGAAATTCTCATTCTCTTTGTATGTAAAGAACTACCCTCGCCAGAAATTAAACGTAAACTACAAGAATTTGCAGATGAATTATGCAAAACTTTATTTCCAAGCTATTCAAGCAATCCATATTACTCAGTACAAGAAAAGATTGCCGGTTTAGGCACTATAGCCTATCTAGCCAACGGCGAGACTAGTGACAATGAATTAAATGTAAAATCTGCATTTTTTGCCAGCATCACAAAATCCCTTGTTGGCAGGGTTACCCCTGACTTAACAGCAGTCAAAGCTGAGCTTGACACTCACAAAAAGAGAGCTTTTTACTGGTTCTATATGGATTGCAAAGAGTCCGAATCAGATAGCACAATGATAAATCAAGTGGTTGAATTATCCACACCCAATGGTTATACACCAGAAATTGAAACCGAATTTCTTAGCCCAATAGCCTCTATCGGCACATATATATACAAACGCTATGAAAGATAGGTAATAAATGTCCCTACAACTGTCGAAATAAAGCGTTAAGTTATTGACAATCAACAAGTTGCAAAACTGATAAAGCGAAAGCCAGTTAAATTTTTCTTTTAAAATAATAACTTACAGGAATAAGATAGAATTATAGGAAAACTGTGAAAAATAACAGCGATTTACGCTGGGGAGTAATTATGTCGATAGGCGGATCTGACAATTCACATCATATTCACCAAGCAACAGCTAATACTCCAGCTGAAGAAACCAAAAGTAATGGCAATCCCACTCCAAACGGAATAAGCGGCCACGATGTGAACGTATTATGCGGCACTTCAAAAGCTCCCGGCGGTATTCCTCAACATGCGTCGGCTGCTCAAACACCCACAACAGTTTCTCAAGCCCTTAGCGCGCAAACCGCCCCCACAAAACAACCCACTTTTGACGGCCACAATATCTCCTCCACCAAACCTGCCACGGCAGACCCCGTCAGCCACGCAAGCACGGCAGTTCTTCCGAACGCTGGCCAACAACCGAAAACAAGTAGTTTCATAGTAAGCTCGCAAGTCAATAATTCGAAAGAAAAAACACAAAAGACAGAACCTCTTGATTTAGATTCGCTTGCCTCACTTTTTGAGGGTGATAATGGAGTGATGGAATTAATTCATAAAGAGGGTGATTCGGCTACAATTCAATCACTGTTTGCAAACTGGTTACCAGGTGAACAAGTCGAAATCCCTTATGAGGATTTTCTAGTTATAGAACACAATCCCGCTACTAATAATTGTTCAGTTTCGCAAGTTTCAGATAAACATAAAAATGGTATGCCAGCAGGTGCTGCACTTTTAAATATGAAAGACTGGACTCTGCATGGTGCTGCTGGAACAATTAATAAAGCACACACACAAGCCATTCACCAGCATTTTTCTGGTCTTGGTAGAACTCCGCCTTCAGGTTTGACAGTAGTGCATTATAATTCAACAAATTGGGGTGCATTTAATAGTAAAATGACATCAACAATTGAACTCGTGATTGAACCTAAAGAAACCAAAAAAGAAGTAGAGCGGGAAAAAGAAAGTAATGGCCGTCAGAAACGTGTCGAAAATCATAAACCCGTTGATTCTATTCATGTTTCAGCGTCGAGAAAGAGCCCTAAAGAGCACAAGCAGATTCAAAATGATACCAAGAGTTCTAAATCAATTAATTCTGAAATTGACACGAATCAAGAATTACATCTTGATGGAGAAAGGGCAATGAAGCGTAAGCAGGCTAAAGAAGAAAAAGAAACTCGTCTCGAACAGCGCAACCAGTTAGATGAAGCTCGTAAGTTCGATGAGAATTCAAAATTGAACAAAAAGAAATAATAAATCCAAGGTTAATGGATAAATTAATATCCATTAGCCTTGGATTAATATAAGATTACTGAGGTGATTTTAGTTTCTGTACTACCGTAGCAACTTCTGACTGTAAAAATTTAGCATTAAAAAGCGCTTGATGCGTAGAATCTTTATCTTTAACCCACATTTCGCTAAAGTTTTCTTCCGGCATCAGGAGTAATGCACAGGCCTTATAGTTGTTTTTAAAGGCCGTTTCGATTTCTTGTACCAGTAAAGCCCTTAGGCATTCAAAAGCTTTGAGTTTATAAGGATCTAGATTAGAGCTATCTGTATTTTTACTGAATTGACCCGGACGAATAATGATAACCTTTCTTTGAGGGGTATTTGCAGCAGTACGTGTTTCTACTACTAAACTATTTACGCTACATTGATGCGCCTCGCCCCTACTATACAATTCTGAATTATAATCCATTTCTTTTTGTAGCATATGGTTGCATTTTAAATAAATAACATGTGCGGCTTTAGTTAAAAGTTCTATTGTTTCTTTCGATAGAGTTACTGTAGGGCTTGGGGCTACTGGAGCTTGAGGCAAGGGACGTCTTGCGACAGGCTGAGGGGCTTGTTGCTGTTGGTAACCATGACCTGCGAAGCCCATGCTTTGTTGTGGAGCGAAAGTTGTTGCTTGCATAATTAATCTCCTTAGATTTTAGCCTTTGAGCCATAATTGCTTTAAATTTAAAACAATTATATACCATTTTACTAATTTTTGTCAATTTTTTTGATTTAGGGGCCATTTTTGTAAACATTCTACCTCATGAGCTTGTATTAAGTACATCCTGAGGTCTAAAAATCTACATATGGGCAATCTAGCGTGGTAAAGCTGCTGGAGAGTGAATTTCAAGTTGCGCTAGTGTCACATTGCTTTGTCTTATTCACAATCACGCTATTCTTGTCCAAATTCACAATAACACAAGCCCTAACATTTACAAAGCCTTTTTTATTTTTTGTTAAAAGCCTTTCGTGCTGACCTGTGAAAATGGTTGCGATTTAACAAATGCAGAAGTCTAATTCACTACAACTACGACGCACAATCCAATATCACAAGCTGCATACTGCCAAATGGCGGCGTATGGTGTGCTAGCTATGATTCTATGAACCGCAAGAGCTCTGAAGAGTTTATAGAAAAAGGCATAAGCCATAGCCACTATGAGTATATTTACACCAACGGGACCCTTACACAAAAAATAGACCCGATGAAGCGCGTACACACCTACTCTTACGACACTTTAAAAAGACTTACCCAAGTAGAAGCTGATGGCTGGCTAAAACGCTTTGAGTATGATGCCCGTGGTTTGATGACAGCAAACGACACATGCTCACCCTTGAGTGAAACTACGCAAGTGATAAGAGTATATGATGAAAGCGCAAGGCTTATTAACGAAAAAACATATCTCAACTCAAAACTCCTTCAAGATGCACATCAGGAATGGGAGTTTGCAACAAGAACCCTTCGTATAGGCGACCACAAACGTACCTTTAGCTATTCAAATAATAAACTTGTAATGCTCGCAGCTGATAATGTCAATCTGACCTACCAATATAATGAGTCAGGTCAGCTTGAGCAAAAGACAACCCCTTACACTGTCACAACTATTGCCTACACTGCTGCCGGTTTACCACAACACATAACGACAACTCATCCACAAGATATACTTGCTGAGGCCATGTCATGGACAGCTACGGGCAAGCTAAAAGGCTACCACTCTTCAAAGCAAGATAAAGCCTTTAGCTATACAGCAAGAGGCTTTCTTACTGACGGTACATTTGATGTAAACGCCACAAGAACACAGTGTGAAAATCATACAATCTTAGATAATGGTGTAGATTCATTTGGCAAAGTAACGGCTGAACTTATAGACCAAAAAAAGATCTATTCATCCTACAATGCCATGGGAGAGCTTACATCAAGCAACAATGAAAAATATAGATGGGATCCCTGGGGTCAACTCCTTGAGGTAACCACAAGCTCAAGTAAGTGGACAGCTGTGTACGACGCCTTTGGACGACGTCTAGAAACTGCCCATACTAAACTAGGCTATATCTATAGCCCAACTACTGTAACAACCTCATTCTTTGACCCAGAAAAAGAATTTGAAGAAATCGGCATCCAGCTGCACGACAACACCTTCTGGAAGTACTATGGCCCCAAAGACTGCGATGCAGTAAGCGACAATACAGGCCAAACAGCCTACCTCATCCACAACTGCCTCCAGCAGCTAGAAGCTGTGGTAACAAACAATACCGTCTCGTACCCAGACA
>JAJFUY010000249.1 GCA_021372185.1 Chlamydiales bacterium
TCCAGGCTGCCCTAAAACAGCAAAATTTATTGAATTTCCACAAAAACCTTTGCAAAACTAACGCCAAAAAAACAAAAAATGAAACTTAGCCCGCTTGAGCAGTCATTTTTTGTTTTTTGGCGCTAGTTTTGCAAAAGGCTCCTAAGTTTATCAATTTGCAAATTGTCTGTGAACTAAAATGAAAATTATAAATTATTATTGTCACTAAATTTTAATTTTCACATAACACGTGTTAATCAGTGAATGTTTGCAATCACAAGATTGACTGATTGCCATGTCTGATCCTATTTTCGGTAAATAAGGCAATTTACTTGTTTACATACATTTGCATGAGGCCGAGTGGCAACTATTGCAAAAATTGAAACAGTTCAAACTGAGGGCGATCATCAGATCCGACACGATGGAAAAAGATTTCAATAAATAGAGCTAATTCTGTTATAATTTGCATTTTAATAAGGCAAAGAAATGCTTGGATTGTTCTTTAAAGGAATTTTGCTTGGGTTTTCTATCGCTATGCCCGTTGGGCCTATCGGCATTTTATGTATTGGCAACTGTCTAAATTTTGGCCTTCGTTATGGCCTCATGACAGGTTTAGGTGCTGCTGTTGCTGACATGCTATATGGGTCAATAGCGGGCCTTGGGCTTACCACGCTTATGACATTTATGCTGGGGATGAAACTATGGTTACAAATAGGTGGCGGCCTATTTCTTTGCTATCTTGGCTTTACACTATTTCGGGCAAATACAGCAACCAGTAAAACCCAAACGAATGCAAGTGCCGCAAATACCTTTTACACAACTTTTTTCTTAACACTCACAAATCCTATGACCATATTAAGCTTTTTAGCTATGTATGCTGGGTTTGCTAATGACTTTGAAAGCAATGGCTATCTCTCAACTCTTATTTTATCCCTGGGAGTTTTTACGGGTTCTATGCTCTGGTGGTGCCTTCTTTCTTTTACTGCTTCGTTTTACAGACACAGCTTTACTACCAAATGGCTCAATCGCATTTCCGGCTCTTTCTTGATGGGCTTTGGAGTGACAGCTTTTTTTATATAAAACTACCCAAAAATTAACTCTAGAACAGACGGTATTATGATGACAAAGCAAGCTTTTTCCAAGCCACGTATTATTGAATGCTTACAGAGTTATTATGGCATAGAAGTTACGTCTTTGACTCCCCTCCTCTTGGGTGCGGATATGAATGCGTCAGTGTATAAAGCTCAAACTTATGAGAAATCATATTTTGTAAAAGTAAAAAGTGGCCGGAATCATGATTTAGGGGTTGCTATTCTTGATGTATTGCAGAGTGTTGGGATAGAACAGATCATTGCCCCTACAAAGACGTCACTTGGATTATCTATGCAACCTGTTGATGGGTACACGCTGATTGTGTATCCATATATTGAGCATCAAAATGGGTTTAGCCAAAGGCTTTTAGATGATCAATGGATTACGTTTGGACAAGTGTTGAGAAAAGTTCATGAAGTGAAATTACCAAAAGCAATCCAAGACCAGATAAAAAGAGAAGACTATTCACCCAAATGGCGACATGTTGTGAGGTCACTCTATGATCTTATTGAAACTAAGGCAACTTGGGATCAATGGGCCAAGAAGCTGATTGGATGTATGAAAGAGCACAAAAAAGAAATCTTTTGTCTCTTAGATGGCGCTGAGAAGCTTGCCCAAAAGGTCCGGCAGGAATCTGCAGAATTTGTGCTCTGTCATGCAGACATTCATGGCGGTAATGTGTTGATTAGTGAGGATGGTTGTATCTACATAGTAGATTGGGATCAACCTATCATGGCTCCAAAAGAGCGTGATCTTATGTTTATTGGAGCAGGAGTTGCCAACGTCTGGAATAATCCACAGGAAGAAGAGTACTTTTATAAAGGCTATGGCAAAACAACAATACACATGCCCCTCTTAGCCTATTATAGGCAGGAGCGAATTGTGGAGGATATTGCTGAATATGGACAAGCATTTCTTGAATCAGCTGCTGAAGAAGATAAATCAGAAATGTATCAGCAGTTTATAGATATGTTTGAACCAAATGGGGTTGTGGACATAGCATTGAGAACAGCTGAGAAAATAAGATAATTTTCTTACACATCCACTTTGAAGCCAAGGTCAACACTAGAAGCAGGTTGGCCGCCGCGGATGCCAAAATTTACAAGATCCATTTCTCGGATGATGATTTCTATATGATCTTTAGGTATGCCAAAACGCTCGAGGTTTTCTACTATCGTGCGATAAAGCTGAGCTTTTGCTTCATTGCTGCGGCCTTTAAAACAGTCTACGGTGATATGTGTGAACGCATCGGGATTCGAAAGAGCGCAAGAAAAGCGATGAGGAGGATGCACAACTAAACGTACGTTTTTATCTTGAGGCCTCGTTTTGAAAGAAGCCAAAAGCGCATCGTGGACGGCATCAATGATTGCCATTTCGTCCTCTACACTATACTCTTTTCTT
>JAJFUY010000252.1 GCA_021372185.1 Chlamydiales bacterium
TATCAGAAAAAAAAGTAAATTTCAAGCTATAATTTCCAAGGAAAGACTATACTAAAAATTCCCTTGCCCGTGCCCTTGCCTTTGCCCTTGCCCTTGTATTTGTTTTTAAAGGGGCAAGGAAAAGGTAAATACCAATACAAAATCGGGCAAGGGCAAGGGCACGGGCAAGGGAATTTTTTTGCAAATAAGTAACAACTGCTATACTCTTAGAGCTTATATTGTGAGGATTGAAGTGAAAATACGGGCAATTTTTCTTGTTTTACTGTGTGTTTTGGCGCCAAATCTAGCAGAAGCGGGCTATATCATTAAAGATGGCCGTTTTATCGACACCAAAGATATTGCTACTTTGAGTGTAGAAGAGCACTACAATCTCGGCGTTGCGGCGCTCAATAATAAAGACTGGGAAGAGGCTGTACACCAATTTCGCGTGGTTACCATTAACTTTCCGGCTACTTCTTGGGGCAAAGAAAGCTACTACTTTTTAGGCGTTGCCTACTTTCAGGCAAATGACAAAGACCTTGCTAACCAAAACTTCTCTACTTATCTGCAAGAAAATGGCCATCCTGTGTACTTTGAAGAGACATTTCAGTACAAGTTGGCTATTGCCGATGCGTTTAAAAAAGGCGCCAAGCGCCACCTATTTGGCTTTGAAAAGCTCCCCTCATGGATGCCCGACCAAGATTTAGCTATTACAATTTATGACGAAATCATCTCATCTCTTCCTAATAACCCAATTGCAGCCAAAGCCCTTTTGTCAAAAGGTGATCTTTTAAGAAAGCGTGAAGAATTTAGAGGAAGTATCGATGCCTACAGCATGGTTATCCGCAAATTTCCACGAAGTGAATTTGCCTCAACTGCCTATTCACTTATTAGCCGTGTATACTTACAGCAGGCGCAAATTGACGTACATAACCCCGACATTTTACCCCTTGCCCAAATTAACATAAAAAAATTCTCGCAAGACTTTCCGCGCGATGAAAAAATCCAAAAAGCAGAAGATAATCTTCATGAGATGAAAGAAATCTTTGCTAATGCACTCTATGACACCGGCCAATTTTATGAGCGTAAAAAGCAGCCAAAAGCCGCTGTTCTCTACTACCACACAGCCACGGTACAGTTTGCAGATACAAAGATAGCTAGAAATTGTAAAGAGCGTCTTGATGCTCTGCAGCCTTATGTTGATGAAATAGAGTTAACCACCAAGAGCTAAATGTATTTAATCGCCCTCATCACTGTATTGCTTTGTACTTCTTGCGGCTGGCGCGTGGCTGATACCTACAGCCAAAATAACCAGCATACATTAAGTATTCCCTATGCCTATGGTGATGGCGATGGCCTTCTTACATCAGAGCTTATTGCCCAGGTGCAAAAAGAGACAGCTTTTGACTATGTGTCAGACGGGGGCGAATATACCCTTAAAGTGACACTCTTAGATACAAAAAGTGAAAACATCGGCTGGCGCTATGACCCCAAAAAACTCCATAGCGGCAAGAAAAAAATCATCCCTGACGAAGTACGTAGGCGCCTACTTGCCAAAGTATCAGTTATTCAAACGGCTACCAACAAAGAAGTACTGGGGCCGGCATTCATTATGGGCACATGTGAATTTGACCACCGCTACTATAACTTAAGCCACAACATTAACCGCTTTTCTTTGGGACAACTTACTGACATCGACACCACGTACGATGTAGTAAATGCTCCCCTACAGCGGGATCTGGCAAGGCAAATTGCCTTCTGGTTAGAAAATAACAGCGACTCTTTGAAGTAAATTCCTGTAGAAATTCAGTCCACAAGTGCGCTATTGTGTTTGTTTTACTATAGGTGAATCATGACATCTTCCAATCTTCATAAGCCAGAACTCTCAGTTGTTAGCCCTATTTTTTATCCCTCAGATGATTTTAAAGAACAAGCAAGCCACAACGCTCTAGACCTATACCTCGATGCAAAACTAGACCCAGAACTCTTTTGGGCCAAGCAGGCGCATCACCTCACCTGGTTTAGCCCATGGAAGTCAATTCTTGAGTGGAACTCTCCTTATGCCAAATGGTTTAGCGGCGGCCATTTAAATGCCTGCTATAACTGTGTAGATAGACATATAGAAACTGAAACTCGTTCTAAAGCTGCCATTATCTGGGAGGGCGAACGAGGAGAAAGCCGTACCCTTACCTACCAAGATCTCTACAACGAAGTCAATAAATGCGCCAACGTCTTAAAGAGCTTGGGGGTAGCTAAAGGCGATACTGTAGCCATCTACATGCCAATGATCCCTGAAGCTATTATTGCTATGCTAGCTGCAGCACGTATAGGCGCAGTACACACGGTTGTCTTTGGTGGCTTTTCTGCCGATGCCCTTAAAGAGCGCATCATAGACGCCCATGCCAAAGTAGTCATTACTGCCGACGGAGGCTTTAGAAAAGGCGGTATCATCCGTTTAAAAGATGCCTGTGATCAGGCTTTAAAAGACTGCCCTTCTGTTACACATACCCTTGTGGTACAGCATGCAGGTAATGATGTTACCATGACTCAAGGCAAAGACTACTGGTATCATGAGTGCATGCAGAATGTAGCTGCAATATGTGAACCAGAATCTATGGAAGCTGAAGACCGGCTCTTTATTTTGTACACATCAGGCACTACAGGCAAGCCAAAAGGCATTGTGCATACTACTGGCGGCTATATGGTATCTGCAAACCGCACAACAGCCTGGGTATTTGACCTGAAGCCAAATGATGTATACTGGTGTACAGCCGATGTAGGCTGGATTACAGGCCACACCTATGTTGTATATGGGCCATTATCTAATGGCGCAACTCAAGTTATCTATGAAGGATCCCCTGATTTCCCACAAAAAGACCGCTACTGGAAGCTTATAGAAAAGTATGGCGTCACTATACTCTATACAGCACCAACTGCTATTAGAACCTTTATGAAATGGGGCACCCAGTGGCCTGAAGGGTGTAATTTATCATCATTAAGACTGTTAGGCTCTGTAGGAGAACCAATCAATCCTGAGGCCTGGATGTGGTATCATACGCATATTGGCCACACCAAATGCCCAATAGTAGACACCTGGTGGCAGACAGAAACTGGCTCTATTATGATTGCCCCACTGCCGGGCTCTACTCCCCTAAAACCTGCCAGCGCCACATTTGCCCTGCCGGGTGTTGACGCAGCCATATTAGATGATGAGGGCAAAGAGCAGCAAACAGGCTTTTTGGCCATTAAATCCCCTTGGCCATCAATGCTTAGAGGCATACATAATGACCCAGAGCGCTTTTATAGCACCTACTGGGAAAAATGGAACGGCAAGCACTACTTTACAAGCGATGGTGCGGTACTTGATAGTGAAGGCTACTTTTGGCTTATGGGACGAGTAGATGATGTAATGAACATATCCGGTCACAGAATTGGCACGATGGAAGTAGAAAGCGCCCTTGTAGACTACCCACAAGTAGCAGAGGCGGCCGTTGTTGGCATTGCCCATGCTATTAAAGGCCAAGGCATAGTGGCGTTTGTGTTATTGAAGGACTCATGTGTTATAAGCGATGACATAGAAGCAAAATTAAAGCAGCACGTAGTAGAAAAAATAGGCGCTATAGCCCGTCCTGAGCGCATTATCATCACACGAGACTTACCAAAAACAAGAAGCGGCAAAATCATGCGCCGATTATTGCGTGACATTGCCGAAGGAAGAGTACTTGGTGACCTCACAACTCTTGCTGATGCATCTGTTATTCAAGAGCTTAAGCATATGTATGAGGATTGAAGGATAGCCTTTCCTACCCAATTTCCTTGCCCGTGCCCTTGCCCGATTTTGTATTGGTATTAG
>JAJFUY010000263.1 GCA_021372185.1 Chlamydiales bacterium
ACAAAATCGGGCAAGGGCACGGGCAAGGGCACGGGCAAGTTTAAATCTAGGTGACATGTGCATTTGGGGCTGCTATACTGCTACCTATGATTCAATCAAATATTTCATTTGTACAAAATGATTCAGGCTTACTCATTACTGTGAAAACAGAACGTTTATATATGCGTTCTGTTACTAGTGATGATGCTGAGCGCTACTATTCACTCTTTTGCAATGCTCTCCTCGTTGAAAAATTTGGCACGGGCGTAGTGCGCACAAAAAAAGAGGTTGATGAGTTAGTAAAAGATGTGTGGGCCGAGCGCTGGAAAAGAAATAACCCTTATAGCGGCTATGCCGTTTTTGAAAGGACAACAGATGACTTTGTTGGCCACATACATTTTTCATCCGGAGATACTACCACTCCCGGTCAGACAGAAATTGGCTATATATTTTTAAAAGCTCACTGGGGAAAAGGGTATGGCACCGAAGTTGCAAGGGCCGCAGTACATGACTTAGCCCCTCAACTTGCACGGCGCGGATACACCCTAAATGGAGAAAAGCTCCGTACAATCGCAGCCACCGCCCGCGTTGACAATGAAGGCTCAATAAAAATTCTCAAAAAAATCGGCATGCAGCAGATCGGAACGATTATGCTGTACGACGCCGAAAGACACCTCTTTAGCATCAAAATAGTTATTTAAAGTTACACAATTTTCCGGCCTGATAATTTTGTTTTAGAGTCCGGAGGACGATTGAGCGAAGCCCACTCGAGACCGCAGGGAACGGTGGGAACATGATAGATAGAAAATAGAGCCCGGCTGAGGGCGATTCAATCTCGTGATGTCGATCTCCCTCAGCCGGGCTCCAAGGGAACTTACATCTATTCCCACCGTTCCCTGCGGTCACGGTGGGCTTCGCTCAGTCGTCCTGGCGGACTCTAGAACCATGCGCCAAAAACTTTTTTGCCTTTATGTAATTGTTTCCCAAATAAATCTATTCTATGACGGGGATGACGCGCTCCAAAACGTCTTGCACGCAGTAGACGGGGGCGTTGTGCATGAGGGCAAGGGTGATGAAGTCACTTGGGCGGCCGTCTATTTCTACAATGTGGCGCACGTCTCCGCGCATCTGTTCTAGGTAGAGGCGGGCGTAATAGGTAGTGTCTTGCAGGTCGTTAATTACAACCTGCTTTATGCTTATTTCAAAGCCTTTGCACATCGATGAGATGAGGTCGTGGGTGAGGGGACGTGGTTTATCAATATCTGTTAGGTACATCTGCAGTGTTTTGCCTACTTGTGTCTCTACATAGATGGCAAATTTTGTTTCTTTATGCTTGAGCACAATCACCGTGTAGGTGTGTGTCTGCATAATTTTATCAAAAGAAAGCTGCTTTAGTTCGTTCATATACGCATTTAAGTAAGTATTTTTAGTTGTCCGTCTGTATAGCCGATTACCACGCGTCCTGCAAGCTTATAAAATAGACCTGTCTCAACAACTCCTGCAATAGTACGTATAGCACTATCCAAAGCTTCTATGTCACCAAGAGGCTGATTTAGCTGGAGGTCATACACAAAATGGCCACTATCGGTAATAAAGGGTTTACCATCGCCACGTATACGCAGCACACATGCTGTGCCAAATTTGGCAAGCTTGGCACATGTTAAGTTATGGGCAAACTGCACTACTTCTACAGGCAGTTTTACTTTTCCGATCGTTTCAACAAGTTTAGATTCATCCACCATGCAGACAAATTCTTGGCTGTTTGATGCCAAAATCTTTTCTTTTAGTAAGGCACCGCCTGCGCCCTTAATCATTTGTTTTGATGGGTCAATTTCGTCTGCGCCATCAAAATAGAGGTCAATTTTGTCTATAGCGTCAATAGATACTGCCGGCAGTCCGAGCTCTCGGGCAAGCTTTTCTGAAGCATACGAGGAGGCAACAGTGACAATATTTATCCCCTCAGTTTCATAGCGGCTAGCTAATGCCTTTATAAAACAGGCAGCAGTTGACCCTGTCCCCAAGCCCACCACCATTCCATCTTCAACTAATGCCGCTGCTGCTTTTCCTATACGATCTTTTACTTCATCCATTGCAACCTGAACTCCATTTGTGTTATACGAAATCTATTAACCTTTACATTAACCATATATGCCTACACAGCTCAAGACATTTTCTCAGTATATTGATTCAATCTTGCTACCTGATGCATTTCAAGACGTCTGCATTAATGGCGTTCAGGTTGAAGGAAAGAAAAAAATCAAGCACCTAGCCGTTGCCGTAACAGCCAGCCTCTACACCATTAAGAAGGCAAAAAGCATTAAAGCAGATGCCCTATTAGTGCATCATGGTCTATTTATAAAAGGCCGCGATACTACGATAACCGGCAGCCTAAAAGAAATGCTCTCAATACTGTTATCAAGTGATATTAGCCTTTTGGGCTACCATTTACCTTTGGATGCCCACCAAGAGCTTGGCAACAACTGGCCTGCAGCTAAAATGCTTGGCTGGACAGACTTAGAGCCCTTTGGCAAGTTCCACGGCATGCATATTGGCGTAAAAGGATCATGCGAGCCAATCACCCAAGAGCACCTTAAAAAGAAGCTCGAAAAATTTTATGGCCACACTGCCATGACCGTTTTTGGCGGCCCCAAAACTATCCGTACATGCGCCCTTATTTCTGGTGGCGCTCATAAATCAATCGTAGATGCCGTAAATGAAGAAGTAGACTGCTTTATTACCGGCACTAACGATGAGCCAATTTGGCATATCGCCCAGCAAGATAAGATAAACTTTTTTTCTTTAGGTCATGCCGCCACAGAGACTATAGGCGTACAGCTACTGGGACAGCACCTTGCCGAGCAGTTTGACCTTAAGGTCACCTACATACAGGAAAACAATCCATTTTAAATAGCATTTACGCTAAGGTAGTGGGAAAAATGAGAACCTTTTCCTATGACAGAAAATATTGTTGATGTACTTGCATCGCGCGGCTTGCTTGATTCTATTACCCACGAAGAGCTCAAAACAGCTTCAAATAAACCTCTAAAGGTATATTGCGGGTTTGACCCAACAAGCGACAGCCTGCACGTTGGCAACATGGTAGCTATTATGGGTTTAGCCTGGTTTCAGCGATGCGGCCATCAGCCAGTTGCCATTGTAGGTGGTGCTACAGGCATGATTGGTGATCCTTCAGGCAAAAAGCAAGAGCGGTCACTCCTTGATGAAGAGACACTTGCAAAAAACATGCGTGGCATACAGAAAAATCTTGAATACATCCTTACGGCAGACCCTACACTTCCCGCCCCAATTTTTTTAAATAACTATGACTGGTTTAAGAATTTTTCATTCTTATCGTTTTTACGCGATGTAGGAAAACACTTTAGAGTGGGCACCATGATGGCTAAAGACAGCGTAAAAGGGCGTATGGAGTCTGAAGAGGGGATGAGCTTTACAGAATTTAGCTACCAGCTTTTGCAAGGATACGATTTTTACCATCTTCATGCCAACCATGGCGTATCAGTGCAAATTGGCGGAAGCGACCAGTGGGGCAACATCACAGCCGGTATTGACTACACAAGAAAAATGACCGGCAAACAGGTGTTTGGGCTGACTATGCCGCTTTTAACCCGCAGCGATGGCCAAAAATTTGGCAAATCTGAGCAGGGTGCTATCTGGATGTCAGCTGATAAGCTTTCGCCTTTTGAGTTTTATCAATATCTTGTGCGTATTGCCGATAGTGATGTTATCAAAATGCTCAAAATGCTCACGTTTATTGATCTTGGCACCATACGCGATATGGAACATCAAATGCAAAGCCCAAGTTACATTCCAAACACAGCTCAGAGACTATTAGCAGAAGCTATTACAAACTTAGTACACGGCCAAGATGGTTTAGCAAAAGCCCTTCAGGCAACTCTTGCAATGAGTCCAGGAAAGGTGGTTGAGCTCACAGGCGATAGCATCCGTAACATGCTTAACGACATACCAAACGCCCAGCTTAAAACAGAAGATGTTGACGGCCAAAAACTTATTGACATAGTAGTCAAGGCCGGTTTTTCTGCTAGCAAAGGCGATGTAAGACGGCTTATTCGCAATGGGGGAGTGTGGCTGAATAATGACAAGATTGATGACGAAAATTTCAGCGTTTCAAAGCAGCACTTTATAGACGACAAGTACCTTTTGGTCTCTTTAGGCAAAAAACATAAGTCAGTAATTGAAGTTAGATAGAAGTTAGCACTTGATTGTTAATGAGGGACATACGAAAATGTCGCTCGAATTTCGGATTAGACTAAAATTAAAGTAGGAGAGGTAAGAGTTTTATGGAAGAAAACGAAAAGACACAAACTATCACGAAAAAACAGTTGATAAATTCAATTTCACAAGAAAAGGGTATTCATCCAAACGACGTACGCCAAGTTATACAGGCTTTTTTGGATAAAATGACCGACTTTTTGTCGACAGGCGACCGCCTAGAGTTTCGCGATTTTGGTGTCTTTGAAGTTGTAGAGCGCAAACAAAAAATTGGACGTAACCCGAAAAATGCGGCAGTGCCAATTTTAATTCCTGCTCGTAACGCTGTAAAATTTACGCCTGGCAAAAAAATGCGCCGTGCCATTGAATCTGAGATGGCGTTTGACGACGATCTCGAGATGGCAAAAAAATAAATTGTGATTTTAGGTGTAAACTAGATGTCCCTTCCGCGAATATTTCTTATTGTGAGCGTTTTATTGTTTGGCGGCATTGGTGTGCTTGCGCTTGTGAAGCGTAATAAGGCACCAAAAGCTGAAACTACAGTAGTAGCTCAAGAACTACCAGTAGCCACAAATCAGTCTCAAGTAATAGAGATTGATTTGGCCACACTGCAGCCAGCAACAAGCTCTGTAGTAGCTCCGAAGCCGGTGGTAGTAGATCAGCCACAAGAAATTTCAGCTGAAGTTGCGGCCTATAGCGATACACCAGAATGCGACAAAATTAACCTGCTCTTTCAGAAAAACTCACCTCTTCCTATTGTTGAAACAATCCCTTATAAAAGTAAGGTATCTTGGAAGACAGGAAGATCGGCCTGGCTTGTAGACTATGCTGCCCATCACAAAACCCACTTGCACTTCATCGCACGCAGCATGAATGGCCCCAATAAGATTGATTATAACCCACGCCCACCAAGAGAGGGCGAGAGCATTAACGTGCTTTCATCAAAAGTAAACTTTTACTTTCAGACGATTATTGACATCTCACGCTGCAAATTGATGCTCTATGCTGTGATGCCGGATGCGGCTGAGTATGTGCTTTTAAAAACCTACCCAGTAAGTCTAGGCCGCCTGGATTCTACTAAAGCAAGCGGATCTCTTACGCCTATAGGCAAATATAGCCTAGGATCACGCGTTGCCATTTACCAGCCTAAGATGATGGGCACCTATCGCGGAAATCGCACAGAGATGATTACAGTGTTTGGCACGCGCTGGATTCCTTTAGATAAGGAACTCGGGCCCTGTACAGAACCTGCCAAGGGATATGGCATCCACGGCACACCTTGGCATCATGATGATAACGGTAAACTCGTTGATAACACAGAAAGTATAGGCAAATATGAGAGCGATGGCTGCATCCGCATGCGCGCTCAAGATATAGAAGAAGTGTTTGCTATAGTCTCTACTCGCCCTACGGTTGTAGAGATAGTAAGCGATTTTTCAAAAGCTGTGCTTCCAGGAAAAGAGCAAATGTATTAGAATAATTGTAAGTTTTAATAAATTAAGGGAATAATATGACAAAAGACCACCCATCTGCTGACAAACAAAACTACTATCTCCCTCACGAAAAGCAAATTTTTGAGTACTTAAAGACCATCGAACACCTGAAAAAGCAGAATCAAGATAATCCGCTTTTTAGCACCGAAATTCGCCAATTAGAAGAAAAACTCCATAATTTACAAAAAAAAGTATATAGTGACCTCACTCCTTGGGATCGCGTACTTATATCTCGTCACCCTCAGCGCCCTCACACTATAGACTACGTAAAAAACATTGCCGATAACTTTGTTGAACTCTTTGGAGACCGCACGCAGGGTGATGACCCCTCAATTATTGGTGGTTTTGCCACAATAGACGGCGTAAAATGTATGCTTATTGGCCAAGAAAAGGGCGGCGACACAGAATCTCGCGTAAAACGCAACTTCGGCATGGTAAACCCAGAAGGGTTTAGAAAAGCTATGCGCCTGATGAAACTGGCAGAAAAGTATAACCTCCCTATCGTATCGCTTCTTGATACACCTGGCGCCTATCCTGGCTTAGAAGCTGAACAGCGCGGACAGGGCTGGATTATTGCTAAAAACCTCCAAGAAATGTCTCAGCTTGCCACTCCTGTTATTGTACTCATTATTGGTGAAGGCTGCTCAGGCGGCGCGCTTGGCATGGGAGTAGGGGATGTTATTGGCATGCTAGAGCACTCATACTATTCTGTTATTAGCCCAGAGGGTTGTGCGTCAATCTTATGGAAAGATTCTAGCAAAAAACAAGTAGCAGCAGCGGCCTTAAAGCTTAACGCAGAATACTTGTTAGAAGCGGGTATTGTAGATGAAGTAATTACAGAACCACTTGGTGGCGCGCATCACAACACAGCCCAGGTATATGCCGACGTGAAGAAATTTATAGTAGATCAGTGCGCAATGCTTGCCCGCATTTCACCGCCGCTTTTACTAGAACAGCGCTACACAAAGTTTAGAACAATTGGCCGCTACAACGAAAAGCAGCCACAAGTCTCTGCACTAAACGCGATATAGCCTGTGATTGATACTGGTCAAATTTTACGCATTCGCATCAAAGATGGTGCGAATGGTGCCTTTACAGCGTGGCAAGAGAAGCTTCGTGGTGAAATCACAACAAGTACAGGCTTTGTTAGCCTAGAAATTTTTTCTCCTCAAGAAAGTAAAAAGCCAGAATGGATCATCATCCAGCATTTTGATAACTCATCAAATCTAGAAGCGTGGCTGCATTCAAGTAAGCGTAAAAACCTTATAAAAGATGCCGAATCCCTTGTTTCATCCTATGAAAGCCACAGGGTAACATCACCTTATGATAACTGGTTTTCGCAAGGACCAAAAGAAAATTGGCTCTTGATCTGGAAGCAGACCATGCTTATATTGCTCGTGCTCTTTCCAATCGTCATGCTAGAAATACGCTTTCTCATGCCATTATTGGGCAACCTAAACACATCGCTTGCAACATTCATAGGCAACATAATAAGCGTATCCCTCATCACATGGCCCTGCATGCCATTTTGCCTCTCATTCCTCAACTGGTGGCTAGAGCCCAGCAGCACCAAAAACCACATCCTTGGCACTCTTTTAGTGCTAGCCCTGTATGCAGCGGAAATCGCCATTTTCTGGTAACAAGATAAGCCATAACCCAGGCTAGTAATTTTCTCTTTTTCTTAGTCTTGATCTTATTCTTATTCTTTTAAATACAAAAAAACAGAATAAGATCAAACCCTGGCTTTGAAAAGTAGACAAATTTGTGGGCCGTAGGTCCACGATTATTATTAGCCCATGGTGAAGACCCGTAGGGTCAAACCGTGGGAACTAATGTAATTAAGGTATGGAGCCACGGATGTGGCGATTCATTATTTTGATTTATTCGCCACATCCGTGGCTCGAATGTTTTTTTTCATAGCGTTCCCACGGTTTGACCCTATGGGTCTTCACCATGGGCTAATAATAAATTTGCACCTACGGCGCAAAAAAACAGAATAAGACAAAGATCAAGAATAAGAATAAGATCAGAAGTAGGGAAGGGAACCTTCCCTACAGGACAGACTTTAGCGGATGCTTTTGCGGGCGGTGAGGGATAACAAGATCCATGACCAGCCTGAGAGGATCATATCGATACCAACAAACAGACCTATGATCCAAAGACCAGATAGCGGCCATTGGTTGTAGATCATAAGACCTAGCGCAAAAGTAACAAGACCGTTAAAAAATACCCAGCCCCAGTGCTCAAATTGCATCATAAGAGATGAGATAATTTTAAAGAGGCCAGACACAAAGCAAAACGCCGCTATAAGAAGCGTAATGTTAATAGCAGCCTCTGCCGGGCGTACAATGCAAAGTGCACCCACAACTAAATACAAGATGCCCAAAAGAAGCGATAAGAAAAGACCGCTCCATTTACGAGCCATAAATGCTTGAATAACTTGGATACCACCGGCACAAGCCAGTAAAAACCCAAAAAAGAACATTGAAAACATGGTTGCAGCAAACGCTTGGTTAATAACTACACAACCAAGTAAAAGTAGCAGCAATCCAAAAACAAAGAACCAGCCCCAATTTTGTCGTACATTTTCTGTCTCACGAAAATACGTACTAAGAGCTCTATTTTCCATATTAAACCTCCGGTTAAATATAGGCTCCGTATAAACAACCGAAGTATTTTCCATCAAAGTATTTGTTTCATCGATATCTTATGTAATGGAAATAAACAAATTTGTGGGCCGTAGGTCCACGATTATTATTAGCCCATGGTGTAGGCCCGTAGGGCCAAACCGTGGGAATCACACGTAATTAAAAATTAGAGCCACGGATGTGGCGACTCATTAATAGTCGCCACATCCGTGGCTCGGAATTTTTTTACGTCATTCCCATAGTTTACCCCTTCGGGGTTACACTATGGGCTAATAATAAATTTGTACCTACGGCACAAAAATTAGAAACAAAAAACCCCGTGCAGGCATTTGCTTGCACGGGGTTTTATTTTGAGGGTTGACTATTTGTTGACGAGGATGATGCCTGCGTCTACGTCTACTTTTTTGAGCTCAAACATGCCGATTGGTGACAAGCTTTCGCCGTAGATTTTTGGGTTCTTGCAGAACTTTGATGTGTTGTGACAGATTGGAATCACTGGCATCTCGTTCATTAAAAACTGCTCTGCTTGAGAGAGGAGCTTGTCGCGGAGGACTTCATCAGCTGTTGCATCTGACTGATTTAACAGCTCGATGTAGTGAGGATGTTCCCAGTGCGTACCATTCCAGCCTACTGCATACTTTAAGAACTCTAGGTTGTAGATAGCATCATGGTAGAAGGAGTACCATGTAAGGCTTGCCACTTCAAAGTTACCAGAGGCTACACAGTTAAGGTGAGCGTTCCAGTCTGATGGGCTTAGTATTACGTTTATGCCAAAAGCCTTTTGCCATTGCTGCTGGATAGCTTCTGATATTGACTTATCACGAGGGTCTGATGAATGGCTCAATATAATAGAAGCGGGTTTATTTAATGCAAGGTTGCACTCAGCAATACCTTCGTTAAAGAGGGCTTTGGCTTGCTCTACATCATTATCTTTAAAGAAAGGCTGGTCCATAAAGGTGAGCGTTTCTGGAAGAAGTGAGTATGCAGGACGCTCACCACCTTGTAGAAGGTGATCAGCTAAGTCTTGGCGGTTAATGGCCATAGCTAAGGCTTTACGTATTTTAGCAGATGCTAAAAGAGGATTTTTTACGTTTACTTCAAGCCAGCTTACACTTGCAATGTTTCTCATCTCAAGATTTTTTCTTTCTTTTAAGCGTGGAATAGCTTCAAGAGGAAGCGCACCAAATGGATCGCCTACCCAGTCAAGCTGGCCAGTTTCGTACATGTTTAACGCTGTAAGCGGATCTTCGATGATTGGGAATGTTAAGCGGTGTACTGACACAGCTTCAGAATCCCAGTATCTGTCGTTTTTTAACAGAACGAGCTCTGATCTATGCTTCCATTCATCAAGCACAAATGGGCCATTGCAGATAAAATCTTTACCTTGGCAATTTTTCCAGTCGCTGTTTTTTTCGACTACGGCTTTACATACAGGGGAGTAAAGTGGGTTTGATGTAAGCTCAATAAAGTATGGCGCTGGGTGCTCCAGCGTTACTACGAGTGTATGTTCATCTTCCGCTTTAATACCCACTTGGTCAATCTTCATCTCGCCCATGTGAGCCGCACGTGCGTTTTTAATGCAATAAAAAGCATAAGAATACGCTGTAGGAGCATCTGGGTATAGGTTGCTGAGCCAAGAATATTCAAAATCATACGCAGTTACTGGCATGCCATTAGACCACTGAGCAGGTCTTAAATGAAAGCGGTAGGTAAGTTTATCTTCTGAGATCTCGTAGCTTTTAGCAACGGCCGATGCAGGGCGTCCTTGCGTGTCAATACGCATAAGGCCTTCAAAAAGCTCCCGCAGAGCCACTTGAGAAAAGCGGTTACCGGCTTGTCGCGGGTCTAGAGAGTAGGGTTCTGCCTGTAGGTAGAGGCGAACAGTTTTTTGTTCTTGCTGCGAGCCATTTTTTGGCATCGTATCCTGCTGCTGTTTGCAGCTTGTAGCTACAACAAGCATTGCGCAAGTTGTAAAAATTGCCTTAGCAAATGAACGTAAGAACTTCATGGTAATAGCGCGCCCCCATTTACAGGTTTAGGGTTAATTCTTGCCCACTTAAAATCTATTTGACCTAAGTGAGATAGATAGATGTTATCAACGTAATCTTTTTTCATATACTTAAAGGTATAGTAAAATAGCGGAATGATCGGAAGTTCTTCCATTACAATGGTTTCCGCATTATGTAAAAACTCTAAACGAGTCTGATTGTCTCGGCAAATCTCTGCTTTTTGTAGATTTGCCGTATATTCTGGATCATGCCATTGGCCAAAATTCATCTCATGCGACAGGCTTTTGAGCTTATGTAAAATATAAGATGGATCATAAAACCAGTTATACCAAGTGATGGCCATAATCTGAAAATCATGCTGGCCACACTTTTCCATGAATCTTTCCCACTTAAAGACCTCAATCTTCACATCTATGCCCAGCACCTCTTTCCACTGCTTTGAAGCAACGAGAGCAATAGAGCGGTGAATCTCCTGGTCACAGCAAGTGATCATAAATGGCGGCAAGTCTTTTAACGTAAGGTTTTGTTCTGCTAGTCCCTCTGTAAATAGCTGACGTGCCTTTTCTGTCTCGCTGTCTTGGAAATAGGGCTCTTCATTTTGTGACAATCCTGGTGGTAAAATGCTGTAGGCGCATTTTTCACGGCCAGAAAAGAGCTTATCTACCATCTTGCGCCGGTTTAGAGCTATGGCAAGAGCACGTCTGCACTTTTTAGAGGTAAAAGGTGCCACATTTACGTTCAGAGAATACCAGTGAACAGCAGCAATTGGGTGTGCCACAATTTTTTTGTCAAAGTCTTTAATTTTAAAGGCTTCTGGCGGTATCTCAGATAGTGGCTCACCAATCCAGTCAAGTTCATCCCGCTGATAAAGCTCTAATGCCCTTTGAGGGTCTTCAACAATAGAAATGTCTATCTGGTTGATGCTTACAGTCTCAGCATCCCAATAAAGAGGGTTTTTAAGAACCTGTATCTCGCTATTACGCCGCCACTTAGCAAGACGAAATGGCCCATTAGATACATAAGTATCATCACCATAATAGGCCCAGCCTGGATGAAGCTGGTCTACTTGTTTACAAAGAGGAGAGTAAATCCAGTGAGCACAAAGCTCAAGAAAATGCGGTGCCGGATGCTCAAGCTGTACTTCTAGGACATATTCACTTCTAACGATAACACCAAGCTCTTCAACTGGCTTTGCTTGGGTTTTTACGCGCTCTGCATTTTTTACAGGATAAAAGAGGTAGGCAAACGGTGCTTTAAATTGCGGGTCTAAAACCTTCTTCCAGGCGTATTCAAAGTCATATGCAGTAACGGGAGTGCCATTTGTCCAGCATGATTTTCGCAAAAAGAATGTATAAAGCTTTTGGTCTTCAGAAATTTCAACACGCTCACACACTGCACAAGAAGGATTTCCTGATGGATCCATGCGCATGAGCCCTTCATACAGCATCTTAATGACAATACCAGAGGTTCTATCTGTACCAATACGCGGGTCTAACAGAGATGTTGGCCTTGGTAGGCTTATACGAAGAGAGTGTGCTGCCATCTTGGCTTTATTACACTCTGATATCGTAGCTTGAAGAGCTTCTTTAAAGGCGGTAATTTTTTGCGGCTCAGAGCCAACTATAATATAGCCTGAATAGTACTGGCCATCAGATACCATGCGGCAAGTGGCAAGCTCTTGGTCTTTAAACTCTAATAAGAAAAGCTGCTTTTGCATTTCGTCAAATACGTATGGGTCATACGCTGCTACCATAATGCAGAGGCTGGTTGTATTGGCAATCTCACGAGAGCGAGGCACGTTGTTAACCGGCACTTCGTTATGCAGCAATAAAAAGAGGTCAAAAAGGTGCTTAATAAGCTCTGGAGGCAGAAGGCTACGCATCACAACAGGCTGCAGATTGTGGAAGAGATTTTCTAGGTGGATTTCTTCTTTACGCTCATCTTGTGTTAAAAGCTCTTTTAAGCCAACTAACAGCTGGTTTTGCTGCGACATAAGGCCGCCATTTAAATCGCGCACTTCACCTAGTGCCTGACGAATGGCCGCTGATATAAACTCACGGGCGCGGCTTAAATCTACAGAGTGGTCTACGCGCATAAAAGGCGCTTTACGACATTCTAGCAAGAAAGTATTGGCTTCTTTTGGGTATTTATTTCTTACAAAACCAATCACCTTTCTATCTATAGGAGAAAACTCTACTAGTGCTGATGCCTTTGCAAATTCAGACTCTAAAGTAGGTGTTGGCGTACCATTTTCTCTACATAAGCGAAGTAGCGTTACATGAAAGCGCAATGTGCTATCAGATTGCCCCTGGAAGGCAATAATCATTTGGGGAATATCGCGGACGTAGCGTATTTCATGACTCAAGAGCATGATATTACGCATGATCTCTTCTTCGTTTTGCGGGATAAAGAGAGTATGCGATAGCTGCTCGATACAGTGGGGGATTTCTATAAACAGTCCCTGGCGCAAGAGGGCTACTTCTTTGGAAGTGAGCTCAATACCGTCACGTTTTTCTATTTCTAGATAGTATGACTGGATAGGATCTGACGGGTTTTGATAGCTAAAGAACGAGCGGGGAACCACGGTGATGCCTGGAATCAGCCTCTGGCAGGCACTAGCAATATGCCGCGCTTCAAACTGCTCATATTCTTTGATAAAACTTACTGCTATAACTAGGCCCAGAACGTTTTTTTCACCAAACTGAAACTTGAGGGTTGCATGAAGCGGCTTTACCATAATCTGGCGCTGATCTGTATCTTTTGTGCGGCGAAGAAGCCTTCTAAACCAGTTATGGTAGCAGATGATACGGCACATATGGCGAACATCGCGGATGCGTTTAAATTCATCATCAGAGGCAAGTAAAAAGTGGTGCATTTCAAAGAACACTTCTGGCCCAATAGGCTTAAACTTGCGGGTAGATAGCTCTACAATAGTTTTATGAATGAGTGTTGTTTTATGTTCTTGCGTGAGTGCTTTAGTAACAAGAATATGGCGAGCATGATGCGCAGATACTGCTCCTAAGGCAATTTCTTGGGCAAGAGCATTCATATTGCGCTGGATAGTGCCAAAGGCTCTTTCGTCATCTACAAGGGCAAAAATTTCTGAGATAAAATAGCTTTCGTCAGGCACTTCCTGAAAGCGAAAGGTAAGATGCTTTGTGCTTAATATGGTTGCCTGTTTACCCGGAACAAGCCAGCGACTGATCATTTCGGCAAAGAAGTGTGAGAGGTCGTAGTTATTGAGAGACTGGCAGAGTAAATACACCATAACACCGCCAGGCGCACATTCACAAGGTTCCCAGTGCACAATAGGTATATGCTGTCGAAACGATTGCCAAAACGCAGGTTCATCTCGATAGACAAGTTTACACTCTCGTAGTACCTTCTGAACAATCTCTTCCATCTCATCTGCATGGGCTTTTAAAGCCATAGAGATGCGCATACCTGGTCCTGCAGGCACAATGCGGCTTATGGGGATGATAGATGCAGCAAATTGCTGCTGTACTGTTCCTTTGTCGGTGCTCATTATCGTCTCGTTCTGCCCGTGAATTATAGCATAAAGCCCAGGCTTTTGCTCACTAAAATTTCCAAGCAGATGTTCTTATGCCCGAAGTACGAATTTTTGGGTAACAAAACATATCAATTTTTTCATTAAAAAACTTTTATTACAAATTATTTGTCTTGCCCGATTTTATATTTGTTTTAGAGCCCTTTAGGACGATTGAACGAAGCCCACCGTGACCGCAGGGAACGGTGGGTATAAATGTAAAGCAATTAGAGCCCTTTAGGGCTTCGCTCAATCGCCCTAAAGGGCTCTAAAACAAAATGGGACAAGGGAATGGGTAGGGACGGCTATTCTTGACCTGAGTACTCTTGGCCGTTTAGTTCTTCGAAGACGTCGTCGATGAGAAAGAATTTGTCAGGGTTGATTTCATCTGATTGCATGAGGGTTTCAAAAAGTTTTGATGAAAATTGCTCTTCATCAATGGCTTTTGACTGGTAGAGGGATTTTATTTTATCGTAGGCTTCTTGAAGGTGGAGTTCTGCTACTTCTTGTGCAAGTGTTGCTAGGAGCTTTTTATCGCTTTCGGTTTCTAGGACGCCTAGCAAAAACTTTGCGTATTGCGCTCGTGGCAGACTGTTGCGATTTACGAGTATTGATAACGCAACACAGGCGATCACACGAGAAATATATCCCGCATTTTTATTTGTAACTAGCTCGTAAAGAGGTTCAGGGTTTCCTGCATAGCAACTTGCTATGACACTTGGATAGCTTTGCTCTAAAAAATGGTGAAAAAATGCTCTTGGATAAGGCTCTGGTAGCTCTAAAAAGCTTATCGCTAGCGTAAATCCGGCAGGATCTCTAAAAAAGGCAAGTGCATAAAGCGCATAGATATGCCCCACAAATTCATCTGGGATCTCTTTATAGTGAATAAGCGTTTTTTCTAGAAGGTCACGTAGGTAGGGTTTTGATTCAGATTCACGGTCGATAAGATGCGCAAGGGCATTTTCTGGGAACTCGTCTTGCCAGTTAGAAATCTGTTCTATGTAGGTGGAAATATCGGTCATAAAAAAAAGGTCGGAAGAGGTAGGATTCGAACCCACGGTCCCTCGCAGGACTTCTGTTTTCAAGACAGACGCAATAGGCCACTCTGCCACTCTTCCGCTGACAATATTACGCTTTTTGGATTCTTTCGGTCAAGCAGAAGATCGATAGAATGAAAAAAAAGAGAAAAATGCCATTTTTTGGACGATTTTTGTATGTGAATTAATTATTTGAATTTATAATAAAGGTATCTCAAGAAGGGCGTACGGCTTAAAGGAGAGAAAAATGACCTATTATGAAAACGCAGAGTCAAATGTAGGAATTATAGAGGCAATAGAGACTCTCACAAGCATTGCCGACCTAGAAGTAGAGGGCAGCGTTGCTGTTGCAGAATCTCATGAATTTGAGCTACAAAACATCCCAGTTATCTATAAAACCGTACACTGGCTTCACAGAAAAAATGCCGAAAAAGTAATGGGTGTCGTACGCGAAACCTTTCGCACCATTTTGCAGTACCTCAGATACTTTTATCGTTCAGAATATGGCAAACTCGTTAAGCATGAATCAGTTGAAGGCATAAAAACTATCATGATTTTGGTAGGAGAAGCCGCCAAGAAGGTAGATAAGTACACCCGAGTATTTATAGGAGCTAATGTTGGTAGTGTCAAAGAGTCACGTGAGTTTAGAGACCTCTGGGGCTTCTATGAACGCAAAATTGCTCCTATTGGGATGCAAGAATCACTTTCTAAGTGGATCCGTGAGATACCTAAAACCTTAATTGAGCAAGTAGATACTCCCAAAGAGCACAAAAGTGAACACCTCTTCATAGATTTAGACACTGTCAAAAAAGATTCAGAATACGAGCTCTTTTTTATTCGTAAAGAAAATGGCTCACGCTTTTTTAACCCAAAACTCTTACGTAACATCAAGCTAGTCTGTAACTTCGAAGAGCATTTTGCTGAAGGCGTTAAAGTTGAATCACTTAAAGAACTCCAAACATTTAAAGACCTACTTGCTCGCCAAATTGCACGCAATATCGTGCATCAAAACTGGCCTTTGTTAGATGCCTTTGTTAAGGCATCGCGTAGGCTTAATAACGAAGAATTAGTGTCTTATACCTATAAGTCTGTAGTGGCTTTAATGCTTGCAGCGCATCAAGAAAGTAGCACAAATAACCTGGCCAAAAGCTCAAGTGCGTACCTCACAGATTTTCAGCATTTCTTTCATTATCTTCTTGGCACTCAAGACTTTCAGCGAGTTATTACTTATCCACCTAAGAATGAACAGGCTATACAGCACAAAATTATACAGCTTGTGCAAAGCATTGCGCGCCAGTTATTTAGTGGATTCCACCTCACGCCTGAAACATCCACTATCATCAATGAGCTCGTTGTAAAAGGAAAACAGGAGCAAGTACAAGAAATACCCGACACAACACTGTCCAACAAAATGGCACTCGATTACGATGCGCTTTTACGTGCTCTGCAAAACTTTTCTCACGTGCCGCTTTTGTACGTGATAGAAGCCTTACAGGATTTTGAAATTAATGGTTACGACCCTCTCGAGCTTCAAAACATGCCCACACTGCTACTTGACCTCTTTGAAAAAGGCCATAAGATGGCGGTGTTACGCATTCCTTCACCTACTAACCAAGAGTTTATCCATAAAGCCCAAGTTGCAGAAGAATTTAAGTCATTCCTCAGAAGTTATGAGACATCTAAAGGTTTATTACTCTTTAACCTGCAAGACCGCACAAGCATTAGAGAACATGCCCGCTGCAGCGCTTTAGAAGAGCTTCAGAAAAAAGATGAGTTTGCCAAATCGTTTGCCTGTGTAAGCATGACTAAAGATAGCGATTTTTATCACCAGACAGGTCCATACCAAGAATTAAACCATGCAGATGCGTTCATTCAGCAGCTCCTTGAACATATTGAGAGTGAAAACTCAGGCTATTTTTATCCTCAAAAGGTTAAAAATGTGCTCTTTGATGGCTTTGCAAATAGACTTGTCCATGCCATCCACAGCGTCTTTTTTGGAAACAAGAACGTGCTTACCCGCCAAAATAGGGTAGATTTTATTGAGCTGTTGTATGTGTTCATGCAGCTTAAAATTATTGAAATTGTACAGCCTGATAACATCACATTTTCATGTAAAGATGCCATCGACATAGGCATGCCAGCAACAGCTGAGCTCTTTTTATTACTCAAACTCATCAATGCTCGAGAACTTTCCCCAGAAGAAGAAGACTACCTTAAAGTGATTCTCTACTACCCCTCAATAGGCTATAGAGGAAGACTCTTGTTCCCAGAGCGCTTTAGCCGCATGAACAGCATGACAAAAGCCATAGAAGCCGCTATCGAGGATGTAGGCGTCCACGAGTTTCAAGCAGCCGTCAAAAAAATCATCGCTCCATTATTCAATCACGACACCCTCACAAGCCAAATCACCATCCCTCAGCCGTTGTTATAGTACTGTGAGAAAATCACTCTCGAAGAGAGTGATGAAAAGTAGCCCAGGCCACCGAAGGTGTCCTGGGAACGACATCTCTCGGGCAATTTTGCACTCTCGAATGAGAGTGCTGCTGTGGAGATCTCTAGTGCAGCACTCTCTTCGAGAGTGCACTTTTATTTTAT
>JAJFUY010000280.1 GCA_021372185.1 Chlamydiales bacterium
AAGACAAAGATCAAGAATAAGAATAAGAGAAAATACAGATTGGCTAGGAGAGGTGTGTGTAAAAAAAAGCCGCCATTGTACCCAGCTTATAAAGTGGTACTTCAATGTCGGCTTGAACACTATCTTGACAAAAGGACTAGAAAGAAACTAGAAATCGCCGCCAATTGGTTTGCGGCCTCCATCTCCTCTTTGCCATCCTTGTCTTCCGCCTGTAGTTCCTAGGTCTCTTTTTGCCACAACTTTTTGTGAAAAACTCATAAAACCACGAGGATAATTTCTAGAGCCGCCTGAGCGTGAATCTAATTTGCACACAAGCTGATTGACTAAGCGGTCAACAACAACGTGTGAGGCCTTTTCTCTTTGCACAGGTTTTTTAAGTGCAAATAGTGCTGACATTGCAACAATCGCAAGTGAAAGCGTAAACCAGATTTTCTTTGAAATGTGCTTCATACCATCCTCCATTAAAAAGGTATAAAAACGTCTCAAAAGACCGTCAATTGAGACACTACATGCCTTTATAGTGCCAACAGGAATATAGCATTGTGAATTTATTTGCAAGCAGTAGATTTACAATTTTTTACTACTGCATTGCACACCACGTTGTGGGGGCATATTTATTTATTCATTATTATGGTAGGGGTTGCATTTCGCAATGCGTTTGCATGTAAGCCACAACGCTTTAAAAAAAGGCTGCTCCTGAAATACCTGCAGTGCATATTGCGAGCAGGTAGGGGTAAATCGGCAGTTTGTTCCAAGCAGAGGGCTAATGAATAATTGGTAAGCGCGGATGAGAAGGGTAGCTACAAAGTTCATGCAAAGTGCGCTATACTTAAAATCACTTCAATCACAATGAGCCAAATAATAATCCATTCTAGTTTGCTAGAGTGCTGGTGGTTAAGCTCATTGCCAAGCATTTCAAAAAGGTCGTGAACTATGTCTAGGCGCTGATTTAACACCTCAACACGTGTTTCAAGATCTAGGTGATTAGCGATCATGATATAGAGTGGTTCAAGGTCTGAATGGTCCCAAAAAAATTCTGGGGTGTCCAGGATATCAAAGTGAAGGTTAACTGAACTTCTTTCTAAAAACAGCTCGCCCATTTTTTTGCGGATTTCTTTTTTGGAAAGTGGGATTTTTCCACGGGCTGCAAGCTGTTCTGGAATATGTTTTGTTTTGTCGATAGTCTTTTGAATAAGCGTCTCAAAGGTAGCTAGGCGAACAGACTGTGCAAGCCCATGTGAGACTGCCAAGCGAGATAAGACATCAGTGTCTGGTAGTTCAATTACTTCTTCTTCTATGCAGGCATTTGAACCAAAAATAAAGCTCATCAGTTCGCATTCATAGATTTCTTGCGTGTTAGTCTGAAATTCTTTTAGCTGTATAAGTACTTCTTGCTCTTCTTCAACATTTAAGCCCCACATAACAACAACGCCGTAAGGAAAGCAAAAGACGTCTTTGGGGTCATCAGAGTGGCCGGAACTTGAGCCTAATTCAAAGTGGACCACATCGCGAAAAAGATTTGTCGTGTAGCGAGCTTTGAGGGCATCTTGAAGGCGTCTGATTGTAAAGCCGGAAGCGGTACAGTAGGCCACCGAGCGCTTTGGAATTGAGTCGTCCTCGTCGGACAAAAATATGTTAGACATGGGCTAAATTGTAAACAAGAGTAGTGGATATTGTAAAGTGATATGAATTAGCTCTTGAGTCAAAACAGGGGATTCTTGTATGATAATTGCCATTCATCAATGCGAAGGTGGCGGAATGGTATACGCGCTACTTTGAGGTGGTAGTGAGGGTTTCCTCGTAGGGGTTCAAGTCCCCTCTTTCGCATTTCTTTCAAGCTTTTCATTTCCCAAGTTTTTGACTTTCCAGGTTTTGATTTATTCTAACGCAGAGATAGCTGCAAAAGACGCAAAGACGCAGAGAAATACAAAAAATTATAAGTAGTTCAATTCTGGCGGAGCTGCTTTGCGTCTTTGCGCCTTTTGTAGCTATCTCTGCGTTAAAAAAAGTCACACACTTATCTTCCAATAAGGTGCAGCAACTTGTGGTAATACCCCAAATCAACGATGTTACCATAACTTGGGTCTAGTGATGCGGTCTCCAGCATACCCTCAGCCACCAAGTACTTTTCCAAAAACACGCACGCAGCAGTGTGGGGTTTGATATAGCTTGGTAGGTGCAGAAGAAAGTCATTATAAAAACTAAATATGTGTGGTACGGGGTGATGTAGCGGCAAAAGCTTATCTAGTAGGTCAGTGATTTGCGCGGCATATCGTAGGTGCTCAAGCGATAGCCTCAGGGTGGGATATGATGTTGTTACATGACACTCACGGCACTTCCAGAGCTCTTTATCTGAAATAATAACTTGCAGTTCGACACCAAGTAGAGGCCCTAGCCCCCTTGTGGTGTTCTTTTTAAAGCTTTTGGTTACACACTTTATGCGGCCGTGGTTGGGCGTAAACACCGAAAGGATGTGAGACGTTTCTTGAAAGGCAAAACTTGAGAGGGTGATACCCTCTACGGCTTGTGTAGTATGCAAAAGGCTCTCTTGTCAGAAATAAACTTGAGATGATACACTATGTCCGACTTTTATGCACCGATAGCTCAACTGGATAGAGTACCTGGCTTCGAACCAGGTGGTTAGAGGTTCGAGCCCTCTTCGGTGCAACATTACATTATGCTAAAACATTCTATATTTTCATACACCCACAAAGAATACTCAAACCTTTTTACCAAGGGTAAGCGCTTAGCTGGCAGCTTGTACCGCCAGTGGTTTAAAGAGGGTACTCTCACGCTTGATGCCCCTGCTTTTATTCAGGCAAAAGCCTGTGTTGAGGGTATTGTGGAGGCAACAGATTGGACGCTGCCCGTAGTTGCCACAGTGCATAAAGAAGGCGACACGCAAAAGTTTTTGCTAAAGCTTGCAGATGACAAGATGGTAGAAAGCGTCTGTATCCCCATGAAATCCTCAATAACGCTCTGTGTGTCTTCTCAGGTGGGGTGTCGGATGGGCTGTACGTTTTGTGAAACTGGACGCATGGGGCTTATCCGTAATTTAACAGCTGCAGAAATTGTCTCACAGGTGTTTGCTGCACGCTTTATTTTAAAGTCTCCCATCAAAAACATCGTATTTATGGGTATGGGTGAGCCTTTTGATAATTATGATGAAGTAAAGCAGGCAATTCGCATTTTAACTGACCAAAGTGGCCTTGCCTTTGGTATGCACAATATTTCAGTGTCTACTAGCGGTAAATTAGACGCCATTTTACGTTTAGCGCATGATCCTGACATCTCTCCTAATCTGGCTGTTTCTCTTAATGCCCCAAATGACGCTCTTCGCTCAAAGGTAATGCCTCATAACCGCAAGGAGAATCTATCGGCGCTTAAAGAGACTATTATGGCCTATACAGCACAAACGGGCCGCCCGGTGCTGTTGGCTTATGTTCTTATGAAGGGGGTTAATGACTCTCTAGAGTGTGCAGACCAGTTAATAGAGTATATCAAGGGTCTAGATGCCAAAATAAATCTCATTCCCTATAACGCTCAATCAGTTGATAGATTCCAAGCTCCTGATAATGAGGTGGTTGAAGAGTTTGCAGCCCATCTGCACGCGGCAAAAGTGCGTGTTTTACTCCGTCGCACCAAGGGAAGGTCTATAATGGCTGGGTGTGGACAGCTGGGAAAAGTCGAAAACTCTAGAAAATTAAATATAGTCGGGGATAGAATGACAGTATAGGCAACAGTGGTTGTCTTGTAGAGATCATATCGTAATCATACTATCCATTGTGGGGTGCTATCATGACCAAAGAAACACTTACCCGTAAGCAAAAAATAGCCGAATTTGACCAGGGATATAATATAATGGTAACAGGGCGCCATGTCCACGTTACTGATGCAATGAAAGCGTATGCCGAAGACAAACTATCCAAATTAGAGCGTTTTGGTGATAGAATCATCGATATTGCCGTTACAATGGATATTCAAAAGCTTGAGCATAAAGTAGATATCGTCATGAAGTATGGCCATACTCTCATTAAAAGCCACGCGGCATCAAGTGATATGTATGTCTCAATTGATCAAGCAGCCGCAAAGCTGCAGACTCAGCTTCGAAAGTACAAAACCCGTCTTAACGACCACCACGCCAAAAACCACCCTATCACAGATATGTCTGTAACTGTGTATAGCCCATTTGATGAGCAAGAAATCAATCAAGATATTGATGCGCAAAATCAGATGGAACTAGAACCACATAAAATTGTAAAAAGTGAATCACAGCCACTTAAAATTTTGACTGATGATGAAGCGATCATGAAAATGGAGCTATCAGGCCGACATGCGATGGTGTATCGGCACGAAGAAAGCCGCAAAATGAAGGTAATTTATCGCCAAGAAGACGGAAATTATTGTGTCATCGAGGCAGTCTAACTCAGTCTTTTGTGCGATTCGCAAAGAATTGGTGAAACAAACTCCTGAAGAAAGGGTGCGTCAAAGCACCCTTTCTTCTTTAGTATCTCTTGGATATCCCACATCGCTCATGGTTGTAGAGCGTAAAATTGCGGACCTGCCGCACCTGGCAACAAGCAATGTAAAAATGCCCAATCGCCGTGTAGATATCATCTGCTATGAAGGCAAAAGCCTTAAGCCATTATTGTTAATAGAATGTAAAGCTGTCTCATACAAAGATAAAGAGCTCCGCCAGCTCTTAGGCTATAACTTCTACATCCAAGCCAAATATATAGCTTTAGTGGCAGAAAACAATGTCCATCTCTACGATGTACAATCAGGCCAAATCTACTCCCACTTTTTACCATACAAGTCCTAACTCGTTGAAATTAAGATAATTATTGCGATAAATGGGCTGTTTTCTGTATAGTTTTGTTTTAATAATAAGGTGTATACTCTCGTGACCATAACTCGCTCACTTCCCATTCCAGATTTTAGTAAGTGCTTAGACGTAAGTCAGAACAATTCCTCAGAATCAAATAGCCCAATTTCTCCAGCAAGTGCTTTGTCTAATACCTTGGCTGGTTCTTTACACATTCACTCTCCTACGAAGGCCCCGTCTGCCAGAGTAGAAAAAATGATAGAGCTTATAAAGAGTTTAGGCCAAAGATTTCATAAATTGAGTGATGAAGAAATTGTTCCCATTGCGCGCGTAATTGATGAAAAGTTTTCGCGCTCCCGAACTTCTGATTTTGTCCTTGAGTGTGTTCATAAACAGGGCAAAGTTACGAGAAAAATTTTACTGCAACTTGACTTACAAATAGCCTATATATTTCTTAAGACTAAGGGCGGGTTAAAAAGAGTGCAAGGTGGCTTTAAAACAGGTACCCGTGTCGTAGGGGTGAAGTGGTATGACAATCCAGATAAAATACAGGTAGTTAAGAGTTTTTTGTTGGTTTCAAGAGACGATAAAGAGTACATAGACGCTCCCTCTTTTGAAGAAGAGGTGCTCTTGGACATGCCTGAATTAGAAGAATATGTAGTTTTAAGTAATTTACTATTTAATTACCCAAAAATCAAAAAAATTACAGGCGAGATTATTCCCAAATCTGCTGGTATCTATCCCTTTATGCAAAATGACTTAAAGGCACATTTTCGGCTTCCTGGAATTCAACATCATCACATTGCCGCAACTATGCTTGGGGTTGCTGAAGCTTTAAAGTACCTTCATAAAGCAGGTATTAGTCATGGCGATGTAAAGAAGGCTAATATTCTTGTCGATGAAGCAGGTAGGCCCAAGCTTTCTGATTTGGATCTTGGCAATGTATACGCTTCAAATACGCGAAACGTAAGAAGGAATGGTTATGGAACGCTACGGTATACAGCGCCTGAGCATCTTGTGTGCCAGGATGTAATGACGCTTGATTTACCGGCATTAGATGTGTGGGCATTTGGTATAATACTCGAATCTTCTTTTTGCGCTGAGCAGTTTAAAGAACTTCATGATATGAAAAAAGCGTATAAAGCTCGTGAGGCCCAAGTCTCGGAAACTGCTATAAATGACAAGATGCTAGAAATTCATGATTTACAGATGGAAAGGGTTGATGCAGCGGACACAGCCGCTCGTGCAATTCATGATATTATGGGAGATAGAGCGGTCACGTCTGAGCAAAGATATAAAAAGTTTTTAGAGACTTTAGGAGTAATAGTACTTCATCCCGTTGTACAATTTCGACCTACTTTTGAAAAAATAGTCGAAGTTATGAAAGGGAATTTTAGGGTTGTACAGTAGTTCTTTTTACCTCTAAAGTCCAATCACTAAAATCAGCTGCTGTCTGTAAAAGCCCCATTGTATCAAAGTCAAAGCCTGGCCAGCTTTCTTGGGGTGGTCCCATGAGGGTATTGGGGCTTAGGTTAAAAGTGACAACTCCATTATGATAAAGGCTATGGCCTGCTTGGTCGTTTGCCCACAGTTTGGCAATGCCTTTATTCTCTTCATTTGTGTTATCAAGGTTAAGAAGTAGGCGCATGAGTGAATCTGCAGCATCGTTATTGTGCTGGTGGGCTCTCAAGATGGTACAAAGCCTGTTATTGCCAGTATTTGTAAGGGCCATGTGTTCGTTCGTTGCGCGCTTATTAAATATAAACCCGCGGCCTCTATAAAAGCAGGGGAGGTCTTCTTCTACTTGAAAATCTGTCCACATAAACCCAAGCTGCGTATTTTCAAGTTTTTTAGTCCCAGCCCATGAGTCCATAGTAGAATGTGCAATAGGAATCATGTGATCATGGCAGGCGTAGGGATAAAACATAAAGAGGGGGCCAAGCTCTCTATGGGTGGCTTGGCTCATATTCAAAAAGACTTCACGTCTATTGAGCTCTACAAGCCATTCATACTGAGCGGTTTCGTGATTAAGAAGCTTTGTGGGTAAATAGCCAAGCTCTAGGCCCCCGTGACAAAGCTGCACCCAATTGTGGCTACAGCCCATATAAAGCGCGACAGGCAGTATGTCATATAAGCGATGTAAAATCCGGGCTTGTTCATCACTAAACCCCTTATTTGATAGTTCTGCCTGAAAGCCGTAGCGAGCGGTAATGTCGTAATCTTCGTGATTGCCTCGGACTAAATAGACTCGCTCAGGGTTATCAATTTTAAGGCGCATGAGCAGGTAGAGACATTCTAGACCATAAAGGCCCTTGTCGGTGTAATCGCCCAAAAACATAAGGTATAAGTCATCTTGTAGCTTGAATCCTGTATCTCCCTTCATGTAAGGGGTAAGGCTTGCTATAATAGAGTGAATATCGCCATGTAAATCGCCATGAAGCAGCACTTTGGCGCCCACAGGCACCTCTAGTTTTTGCACGTAGTGCTGGCGTAGTGTGTCGACATTGGCATCAAAATAGGAGTCAGATGGAGCGTGTGGTGCGGCATTAACTGGTGGCAGGGTAGGAATGGGGGTGTCGATAAGCACATTCGCATTAAGCCAGCGTTGAGAATTGTTTAATTGCTTTTGCATTACCTTAAAGAACTCTATTTGAGTCTTATGGAATTCATCAAATGTAAGGCCAGGAAGGTGAGCGTCCGGCACTGCCTCATGCATAGCAAAGGGCTGCATGCAGTACTTTTCAATATCATTAGCTATAACAGACTGATTTAAACAGGGAAGTTTATTAATTTCATTTTTTGTTTCATTAAATGAACTACAAAAGCCAGAACATAAGATAAAAGTAACTAATATTGTAAATATAATATTCATAACACAAATTTAACGAAATTCTCTA
>JAJFUY010000221.1 GCA_021372185.1 Chlamydiales bacterium
GTTTTTACATTTTGAAGCTATTAGTAAAGCCATTACCCTACCCCTATGCGTCTACAACCACCCCGGGCGATGTGCTGTAAATATTAATACTGCCACTATGCAGCAGATTGCAGCATTACCCAATGTTGTGGGCATCAAAGAGTGTAGCGGATCGTTTCAGCTTCTTACTGATGTTGTAGAAAAAATCTGCTCTAAACATCCGCGAATAAGCCTATTTTGTGGCGATGACCCAATGACTATAGCTTTAATGACTATGGGCGCATCAGGCGTGATGTCAGTGCTTTCAAACTTGATGCCAAAAACAATTAAGCAGCTTGTTCAGCATATGACTGAAGGTCGCATACAAGAGGCTCGTGCCCTCCATTACAAGCTAAAGCCTGTTTTGGATGTGCTCTTTGTAGAGTCAAACCCAATTGGCATTAAGTATTTAATGCAGCTAGCTAATCTTACCTCAGGCCACCTTCGCCTGCCGCTTACTATGGCAAGCCCTCAGGCACAAGCTAAGCTTGCAGCCGGCTTTAATGCATGCCGAGAGCTGATCGAAAAAGAATTACCTGTGGGAGCCCTTTCATGATCCGTAACCACCACTTTGATAAAGTTCCTGGTCGCTACCTCTTTCAGGAAATTCGTACACGCGCGCAAGCTTTTTCTGAAAACCACCCAGAAGCAAAATTGATTCGCTTAGGTGTTGGCGACACAACAGAGCCTATTGGCTCTTACATTACCTCAAAGCTAGCAGAAGCTGGCTCTGATTTAGGCACACGAGATGGCTATACAGGCTACGGGCCAGAACAAGGTATTTTGCCTCTTCGTGAAGCAATCAGTAAAACTGTATACAACGGGCTCATTACTGCTGACGATGTCTTTGTATCAGATGGCGCCAAGTGTGATATCGGCCGCCTGCAGTTTTTGTTTGGCCCTGATGCTAAAATTGCGCTGCAAGATCCCGCATACCCTGTGTACCTTGATAGCTCACTCATCTATCGTGGTGGAACAATTACCTTTTTGCCTTGCACGCCAGAAAATAATTTTGTACCGGATGTACAACTAGCCAAAGGCTCTGACGTTTTATTTCTGTGCCTCCCTAATAACCCTACAGGCACAGTTTTTACAAGAAAAGAGCTTTCAGATATCGTACAGTATGCCCGCCAGCATAAGATTATGATTGTCTTTGATACCGCCTACAGCTTTTATGTGCATGGGGATTTTCCTAAAAGCATCTACGAAATTGAAGGCGCTGATGAAGTAGCCATTGAGCTTGGTTCGTTTTCAAAAATTGCAGGCTTTAGTGGTGTACGCCTTGGCTGGACTATCGTTCCAGAAAATTTACGCTATCGTGATGGATCAAAAGTAAAGCCAGACTGGATGCGCATTAACACTACATTCTTTAATGGCGCCTCGATTTTATCACAAAAAGGCGGTCTTGCAGTACTGAGCGATCAAGGTATGAAAGAAGTGCGCAATCAAGTAGATTTTTATCTAGAGAACACTCAGATGATAAAAAATACCCTTAAAGCTATAGGCTTTGAAACCTATGGAGGAGAGCATTCACCATATGTGTGGACAAGATGTCAAGGCCTCACCTCTTGGCAGACTTTTGATATGCTTTTAGAGAATGCCCATATTGTCACAACACCCGGATCAGGCTTTGGGCCAGCGGGAGAAGGGTTTATCCGCGTAAGCGGCTTTGCCACACGAAAGACAATTGATGAGGCCATTTTGCGTCTCCAAAATCTTAAGGTGTTAAAATGAGTAGCGTTTCCGCTCGAGGAACAGCTCAAGATGGCTGGGAGCCAGATGTTTTTGGACTGCACACCTTGCCAGAACAGACTCATAGTAGGTATAGCGAGGCATTACGCCATGCATCAACTGCCGGTGTGTGTATGTTTTTGAGCAAAACGTGTCAAAAAGTGTGGAAATTACCTTTTTTTCAAGTGGTGTTTGTGGGTTCTGTAGCCTATGCAGCAACAGCTATTGTCAGAAAAGTATTTGAAGACTATACTTTCTGTCAGAAATGTACGTATGGGGCGCTGGCTATTACCAATTCGGTATATGCAGTACGGCCCATACTTTTTATTATTTCATCATTGTTTTTGACTACTATTCCACTCTTAAGTATGAGTTTAGCAATAGGGTTGGGAGTGCTGCAAGGCCTCACCGACGAAACAAATATTTACCAGTACCTAACATCTCTAAAAAGAGACTTATAACCCAAGGTAGTATGTGTCGATTTGGCAAATAGCATTAGCACTTTTTTTAGTGGCAAACCCAATTGGGAATGCACCGGCCTTTGTGGCCATCGTAAAAAACTTTGATTTTCACCGACAAAGAATTATTCTCTTTAGAGAAGCCATTTTTTCATTTTTACTGGCATTGTTCTATCTGTTTGTTGGTGAGCGTTTTTTTAGCCTACTGCAAATTCAGCCCTACGCCATTAGCTTAGCCGGTGGTACTATCCTCTTTTTGATAGCTTTGGGGATGATATTCCCGTCCAATCATGGTAGCAGCAAAGACCGCCTGCAGCAAGAGCCCTTTATTGTGCCAATTGCCATTCCCCTCATCTCAGGTGGTGGCGTATTGTCTACCATTATGTACTATTCGGCAAAAGAGCAGGATACGTTCAAAATATTTATGGCAATTGTCATTGCCTTTATAGGCGTTACAGCCATTGTAGTAAGCTCAGCGTATCTTCAAAAACTGCTAGGTAAGCGTGGTCTTGCCGCTCTTGAGCAGCTTATGGGAATGATTCTAGCCATGATTTCCATGGAAATTTTTGTAAAAGGCTTTACCATGTTCTTAGGAGAATTTCACTAATTATGACACTGCTTACTCTTACCCTTATTATGTTTTTAATCATGGACCCAGTTGGCCATATTAAGTCGTTCATCAATTCTGTAAAGCACATTGATCCGCGCCGCCAAAATTATATTATCGGCCGTGAAATGTGTATTGCTTTGGCGTTTATGCTCGCCTTTGCAGCACTGGGTGAATATATATTTTCTGTTTTAGCTATATCACATACAACGGTCTATTTGGCATCAGGGCTTATTTTATTTTTAATTGCCATTAAGATTATTTTTCCGAACCCATCAGAAAATGATATTCCGCCTGCCATTGATGAGCCTTTTATTGTGCCAATGGCTATACCCATGATTGCCGGCCCAGCACTCCTTGCAACAATTATGCTCTATGCAGAAACTGAAGAGCAAGTATGGCCTCTAGTAGCGGCAATTGTGATTGCCTGGATACTTTCAAGCATCATTTTATTAAACTCTAAACGAATTTTAAATCTCCTTGGTTCTAGCGGCGTAACAGCGTGCGAAAAACTGATGGGCATGGTGCTTGTACTCATTGCTGTACAACGCTTTGCAGCAGGCGTGTTGCTCTTATTGAAAGTTGGGCAGTAATGCTCAACATAAAGCTTACAATTGCCTACGATGGCACACGCTTTCTTGGCTGGCAGAAGACAAACCTTGATCCCATACCGCCAAGTATTGAGTATGT